>JAWXVA010000052.1:0-17637 GCA_044425815.1 Eubacteriales bacterium | reverse complement strand
AGAGTTTAGTATGAATACACAACAGCAGCAATGCTAAAGTCAGATTGAATGGCTTTCATAATCAGTTACAGCATGAAAAATTTCAGTATGATTCCAAGACAATAAATCAGTTAAGACTTGCAATGAGAGTTAAAGGTTCGAAAGATAAAGATGGAGCGAGTTATGGAGTAGTACAGAGTGGAAGGATAATAGCACACAAAATGTCGGGTGTTATAGGAGTATCAGATGCACAATTGAAATTCGTTACTAATAGTTCGGCAGGAATGGGGATTATTAAGTGTGGTTCAGTGGTAGTTCCTTTTGATAATACCATTGAGAAAAGTAGCGATTTGTATCGTCTTTATAATACAAATATTCATGAGAAAATAGAAAAGGCTAGTAGAAATCGTGAAAGCAAGTAAAAAGGTAATTGATTTTTAAAGTGTAATCATCTATAATAGACATAGAAAGACACCCGTGTAAACGGTTAGTCATCTGAAAAATAGCTAATTACAAAAAAGTAACCGAAACTTCTCAGGGCTTGCGGTTACTTTTTTATTGTCATTATCGTAAGTAATAATAATACCATAAAAATGATTATGTAATCCATAATATCACCACCCTTCTATATAGCTTGCGCTATGTGAAAAATTAGGTGATGACTAACCGCTTACCGTTTAGGGTGTCTACATCATCATACAATAAATGGAATAGAATAGCAATTAAAAAAGAGAAAAACGAAGCCACTACGAAGTAAAAACAGTTTACTTTAAAGTGGCTTTTTTTGTCCCCAAAATTAGAGAGAACTGTTGGATTCGTTTATTATATATAAGTCAAAGAAAATAGCCCAAACAAGATTGTTTTAGGGACTTAACATCAGTGTGGGTGTCATATATATGCACAGAAGAACTTGCACAGAAAGAAATAAATCTTCTTGTGCTAGAGTGAGTGAACTAGCAGAAAAGAAGTAAAATGCATGTAGTTCCAAGTTCTAGATAAGAGTGGAACAACCCTTAGGAAGAAACAGTTTGGAATAATATGAAGAAATTGGTACATACTGATATCAAGAAAAGGTGGTGTGAAATTATGGGATTTATCATTGCTATGATATCAGGCGCATTAATGAGTGTGCAGGGTGTGTGGAATACACAAGTGACAAAGGTGACAGGGTTAAAAGTGTCGAATCTATGGGTGCAGCTAACTGCTTTTGTATGTAGTCTAATTGTCTGGGTTGTAATGGGAAGAGATGAGATAGGTACGTTAACGAAGGTAGAACCTCGCTATATGTTAGCGGGTGGGATTTTAGGCGCTGGAATCACGTGGACAGTTATTAAGAGTATGGAAAGTTTAGGCCCAGCACAAGCAGTGCTCATTATTGTTGTGAGCCAGATAATTGTGGCTTATGGGATAGAATTATTAGGGCTATTTCAAGTAGAGAAAGTTGTTTTTGAATGGAGAAAAGTCCTAGGAATGGGCGTTACCCTTCTAGGACTTTGGATATTTACACGATCCCCATAAACGAATCAATAGTTATCGATTACCTGAGAAAACAGTAAAGAGAAGCGAAAGTGTTAAAAAAATAATTATTGCACAACATATATTCAAATTAATTTTTTTATGATAACATATTTTATAACAGACGAGAAAAGTCAAATAGAAAATATTAAAAGGAGAATATGATGAGCAGATTAAAAATCAACACACCTAACAGGACTCAGCTTGTGATGGAAGAAATGTATCGGACCATGGAACGTAGAATTGAATCCAGTGCGTCTGGACTATGTCCTGTTGATATGTCTAGGGCCTTCCTGGAATTATGTCATGCGCAGACATGTGGCAAGTGTGCTCCTTGTCGAATCGGTTTGGGGCAATTAAAGAATTTCTTGGAAGAAGTATTGGACGGAACGGCGACATTAGAAACGTTGGATATTATGGAGCAGACAGCGCAATCAATTATGGTTTCGGCAGATTGTGCAATTGGAAAAGAAGCGGCAGTTATGGTCTACAAAGGATTAATAGGATTCCGCGATGATTATGTTGAACATATCGAGCACAGAAGATGTATTTGTACATATTCGCAGCCAGTTCCATGTGTTTCCCTATGTCCAGCGGGAGTGGATATTCCAGGTTATGTAGCTTTGGTAGGTGAAGGACGATATGCCGATGCTATACGCTTGATTCGCAAAGATAATCCATTCCCTACTACGTGTGGGTTTATTTGCGAACATCCATGTGAGGCACGCTGTAGAAGAAATATGTTAGATGATGCAGTGAATATTCGTGGATTAAAAAGAATGGCAGCAGATTATGCAGGCCATGTAGCGCCACCGGCGTGTGCACCATCAACAGGGAAGCGCATTGCTATTTTAGGAGGCGGACCAGGTGGATTAAGTGCTGCATTTTATTTACAACTTATGGGGCACCAAACGACAGTATATGAAATGCTTCCAGAATTAGGCGGAATGTTACGCTATGGTATTCCGAACTATCGTCTACCGAAAGACAGATTGGATCAGGATATTAATAACATTCTAGAAACAGGAGTAGAAGTAAAACATGGTATGAAGATTGGACAAGATATTCATATTCAAGATTTACAAAATGAATATGATGCAGTTCTTATTACCATTGGAGCAAGTTCAGATAAGAAACTTGGCCTTGAAAATGAAGATGCTCAAGGCGTATATTCTGCAGTACAGTTTCTACGCAATGTAGGTAAAAAAGAAATTATGGATTTAACTGGTAAGAAGGTTGCAGTAATTGGTGGAGGTAATGTCACCATGGATGCCGTTAGAACTGCAAAACGTTTGGGTGCAGATAAGGTGAGTATCGTGTATCGTAGAAGAGTTGCGGATATGACAGCCTTACCTCTGGAAATCGAAGGAGCGATAGCAGAGGGAATTGAAGTCCAAACACTTAAGGCACCAGCATCGATTCAGGTAAATGAGCAACAGGAAGTTACAGGACTTATGGTGACACCACAGATGATTAGCACTATAAGAGACGGACGTGCAAGTGTAAAAGCGACGGGAGAAGATGATTTCCTTATTCCTTGCGATATTTTAATAGTAGCAATTGGTCAGAATATTGAGACAGCCCATTTCGAAGATGCAGGAGTACCAGTGAATCGTGGTAAGATTAATACGGAAAATACAGGAACATTTGAAGATCTTCCAGGTGTATTTGCAGGAGGAGACTGTGCAAGTGGACCAGCATCCGTAATTAAGGCGATTGCTGCAGCGAAGGTAGTAGCGGCCAACATAGATGAATACTTGGGATATCACCATACGATTTCAGCTGATGTAGAGATTCCGCACCCATCATTGATTGATCGCCGCCCATGTGGTCGCGTGAATATGCTAGAACGCGAAGCAAGCGAACGCTTAAAAGACTTCGATGGAGTAGAATTATGCATGACAGAAAATGAAGCGAAGCAAGAGGCATCTCGATGCTTGCGTTGTGATCACTTTGGTTTTGGAATCTTGAAGGGAGGCAGAGAAACATTATGGTAAACTTAACAATTAATGGGCAATTATTAGCAGTGGAAGACAATACAACTATTATGGATGCTGCTAAGCAAAATGGGATTTCCATTCCTAAATTATGTTATTTGAAAGGTATTAATGAAATCGCAGCCTGTCGTGTGTGTGTCGTGGAGCTAGAAGGGAAAGATGAGCTTCTCACAGCCTGTAATAACGCAGTAGAAGAGGGCATGGTTATCTACACGAATAGTCCTAAAGTTCGTATGAATAGAAAGGTTACAGTAGAATTGTTGCTATCACAGCATAAGTGCCTCTGCGTAACTTGTGTTCGTAGTGGAAATTGTAGCTTGCAAACATTAGCTCATGATTTGAATATCATTACGATTCCATTTAAAATGGAGAATGAAAGCAAACCATGGAATCGGAATTTCCCGTTGATACGCGATTCTTCTAAATGTATCAAGTGCATGCGATGTGTTCAAATCTGCGATAAAGTGCAGGGATTACAAGTTTGGGAAGCAGAAGGAACTGGATCAAGGGCAACAGTTGGTGTTTCTCACCACCAGAACATAGAAGATGCGAATTGTTCACTTTGCGGACAATGCATTACCCACTGTCCAGTAGGTGCACTTAGAGAACGAGATGACACAGACAAGATATGGGAAGCGATTGATAATAAAGAAAAAATCGTTGTGGCTCAAGTTGCACCAGCAGTTCGCGCAGCGTGGGGTGAGTACCTAGGATTATCAGATGAAGAAGCAACCATAGGAAAGATATTGGATGCATTAAAGAGAATAGGTGTTGATTATGCATTCGACACAACTTTCTCGGCAGACCTTACAATCATGGAAGAAGGAAGTGAGTTCTTACAGAGATTTACAAGTGGAGAATTAAAAACAAGACCGATGTTTACTTCGTGCTGCCCAGGTTGGATTCGATTCATCAAGAGCCAATATCCACAATTAGTGAAATACTTATCTTCCGCAAAGTCTCCACAACAGATGTTTGGAGCCGTGATGAAGTCTTACTTTGCTGACAAACTTGGTGTGTCACCAGAAAGGATTTATACGGTTTCTGTCATGCCTTGTTTGGCTAAGAAGAGTGAACGTGAGATGGAGTTATACCATGGAGAATTCGCTGGATATGATGTAGATGCAGTTATCACAACAAGAGAATTATGTCGCATGATTCGTGCAACACATGTGGAACCATCGGCACTTATTGACATCGAGAGTGATAGTCCGATGAAAGAGGGATCAGGAGCTGGAGTAATCTTCGGAGCAACTGGAGGAGTTATGGAAGCAGCCCTTCGCTCTGCATACTTTTTGCTTAAAGGAGAAAACCCACCAGTAAATGCATTTACTGGCGTACGTACAGAAGGGTTTAACGCTAACGAAGGATTGGTAGAAGCTAATTTTACAGTAGATGACATCAATATTCGAACAGCAGTTGTTAGTGGTCTAGGTAATACGAGAAAGTTATTGGATAGAATTCAAAGCGGAGAAGTGAGTTATGATTTTGTGGAAGTTATGGCATGCCCAGGAGGTTGCGTAGGCGGTGGCGGACAACCGATTCATGACGGGGAAGAGCTGGCATTTGAAAGAGGTAAGAAATTATATCACCTTGACAATATAAGTAAACTTCGTTTTTCGCATGAGAATCCAACGATATTACAGCTTTATGATGAGTATTTTGAAAAACCAAATGGACATAAGGCACATCAATTATTGCATACAGATCATAAGGCAAATAAATAAGTATAAATAAAGCGAAATAAGATAAATCCTCAAAAGCCCCCAACGGTGAAGAGCTTATCAGGATGTTAATTTTATAAGATTGTATTATTTAAAGACATTTTCTAAAGAAATTTAGTATGTTTTCCCCAAAACTGCAAATAATAATCCATATTATAACAGATTGGAGAGATTATTATGAGAAGCAGCGCGACATTTGACTTACAATATGCACACAGATTTTATGGATTCAAAGGGGAGGCTCAATATTTACACGGCCACAGTGGAGTTATGACAATCGAAGTGGAAGATACAATCAATGAAGGAGTTAACATGGTCTTTCCGTGCAATGAAATTAAGAAAGTAGCCTGGGAAGTTCTCCAGAACTTTGATCATGCACTAGTATTAAGAGAAGATGATCCATTACTTCCAGCAATTCTTCAAGTATATGAAGAGACGGGAATCAAAGATGGCACAGCTCAGAACCGAATGAAGGGAGAGGCATTTCACACAGAATTAGCCACAGCTTATCCTGATTGCAGATTGGTTGTGACGAAAGAAACATTGACTATAGAAGGTATGATTAAGATTGCATATCAACTATTAAAAACGAAATTAAATATAGCGAAAATCACATTTACCAGTGGAGTCAATGCAGCTTCAGAAGAATTTGTACCAGATAATTACATGGAACGTTGCCCTCTTTGTGGCATTGCATTGAATGAACATGGAGTATGCATGAAGTGTGGATTCAGAGCGTCGTAAGATGAAAGATGACCTGTGATAAGAGATGAAATGAGTGGATTAAAAAATGGCCAAGAGCAGCAAATGTTCTTGGCTATCATTATGCACAAACACATACACGAATTCTTGTGCCTTATACCAACTTGTAAACTGTGAAAATATGATAAAATATGCAAACATACAAAGAAGAATCTGTGGTATAATAATTATCAAAACTTCATAGAAATTGAGGTAAAATTATGATTATAACATTAACAAAAGAAATACTAAAAACCCTTAGTAAGACAGAGCTAGAAATTGTGAAGTTCATTAATGACAACGAGGCACAGATGGCGAAATTATCCATTGTAGATATCGCAGAGGAGACATTTTCATCTCCATCGACTGTTTCAAGGGCGATTAGAAAATGTGGATTGAACGGATTTAATGAGTTAAGACATCGTCTTACCGTGACGAATGAGAATCAAGAGTTGCAACACTTGGGTGAGATTATGGATAAATCTGTAATTGAAGCTAGAAATCTAGTAGAACGAATTTCGGTTAATCTGATACTGGAAATCGCGAAGGAAATATTAAATGCCAAGCGGATTTATGTGTTGACTCGTGGACCAACGGATTATGTGGGAGAAGAATTTAGCTTCAAGTTGCAATTATTAGATATGGATTCCATGTCAATTAATGATCCGAATATTATGCTCAAGAAATCCCTTGTTATGGGAGAAGGTGATCTGACGATTATATTTTCATTAAATGGCGGAACACCTGAGCTTATAGAATCTGCAAAGAATATAGCTGGAACTGCAGGAAAAGTAGTTTCTTGCTGCTGTAATGAATATTCGGAATTAGCAACAGTATCAGATTATTTTGTGGAAGGGTATCGCCATCAGCATATTGCAATTAAAGACTTTGAAGTGTCATCTAGAGTATCTTTATACATGATTTCTAGGATTATTACAGATTATTTAGTAGGATACAAGAACGGAATTTTTAAAATAAATGAAAATCCAGATGAAAACCTGTAAGAAAAATGAAAATGAAACTAAGTAGTGAAAATGATGAAAATCAACAAAATGTAAAATATTACTAAAAATAATAACTAAAATCTAAACAAATATAGTATTGCGTTAAGAAAATTGCATAAAAGAAAATAAAAATAGAGGCTGTGAATCGATGAAAATGGATTTGCAGCTTCTTTTTTGCGTTATAAGTTGGAAAGATTTTCATAGCAACCTTTGCTATACTTCACTTAACAGGAAAAAGGAAGGAGATATAAGCTATGATTTACACACTTACAGTTAACCCAGCAATCGATATGAATATAGCAACCGAACAGAAACTAACAAATCAAGTTAATCGAATTGATGAAGCGATATACTCACCAAATGGCAAAGGACTCAACATCAGCTTCGTACTGAAACATTTTGGAAAGGATTCAGGTGTGCTTGGATTCTTCGGTGGTTTTTCAGGAGACTATATTGTAAAAGAAACAGAAAAAAAAGGAATCCAAGTAAAGCCTATTTGGGTTGAGGAAGCAACAAGAATTAACGTGTTCCTAAATGAAAATGGAGAGGAATACAAGTTAGTAAACAAAGGTTCTTTTGTGAATGATGAAAAGCAACAAGATTTATTGGAACTGCTAGAGTGCTTAGATGATATGGAATATCTAGCAATAAGCGGAAGTCTTCCACCAGGAATTGAGGAAAGCTATTACGATAAGATTTTAGACTTATGCAAGAAGAAGAATGTGGAAGTAATCCTTGATATTAGTTCCCCTAAGTTAAAAGAATTGTTGAAATATAGACCACTTTTAATTAAACCAAATGATGAAGAACTGAAAGAAGTATTTAATCTTACAGTGAGGGATGAGGAAGACATTCAAGATGTCCTTGCAATGCTTCACGAAAAGGGCGCACAGAATATTCTACTTACCATGGGTGAGAAAGGGTCTTACTTTTATAATGGAAAAGATATTTACTTTACATCTACCTACAAAGTAACATTGGTAAGCTCAGCATGTGCCGGAGATTCAGCACTTGGTTCATTCCTTAGCATATGGTTAGATAATCCAGAGGAAGTAGAAACTGCATTAAAGCGTTCTGCAGCTGTTGGAGCGAACGTAGCAGAGAGTAACGGAATCGGAGATTTAGCAAATGTTGAGAAATATATGAAGGAAATTAAGGTTCGTAGAGTAGAGCCTTACGAAATAGATGTAAAAGCAATTATTTAAAAAAATAAGATGGAAGAAGGGAAAAGAAAGTATGATAGGGATTTTAGTAGCAACGCATGGAACATTTGCAGAAGGCTTAATTAATGCAGTGGAGTTAATTGCTGGTAAGCAAGAGAAAGTAATGGGAATTGGACTAAATCACGGGGACAGCATTGAAGGCTATGAAGAGAAAATGGTCAGCGCAATTCAAGCGTTAGATGATGGAGATGGCGTACTTGTATTAGTAGATATTCTGGGTGGAAGCCCATCGAACTGTGCAATTAAGTGCATGAGATTAGAAAATAACATTAAAGCACTAACAGCAGCGAATATGCCTATGTTAGTAGAAGCAACCATGATTCGCGAAGTAATGACCTTGGAAGAATTAAGTGATATCTGTATGGCAACTGGTCAAGCGGGACCAATATTATTGAATGATGAATACACAAGATTATGCGCAGAAGTAGCGGATGATGAAGATGAGGAAGAATTTTAGGAGGATATTAGAATGGGACAAATCGTATTAACAAGAATTGATGATAGATTAATTCACGGACAGGTAATGACATCTTGGCTTAACTTTACAGGAGCAAATAAAATCATGGTAATTGATGACCAAACAGCAGCAGATCCATTTCTCAAAACTGTACTAAAAAGTGCAGTGCCAGGAAATGTTGGACTTGGATTATTTACAATCGAAAAAGCAGCAGACAGATTAATAAAAGGATTCAAAGAAACAGATAAAGTGATTATCTTGGTGAAATATCCTAAAACAATTCTCGACTTAATCGAAAAGGGCGTGAAGTTCGATAAGCTAAATGTTGGAGGAATGGGTTCAAGACCAGAGCGTAGTAAGTTCTACAAGAATATCTCAGCAACAGAAGAGGAAAAGGAATATTTCAAGAAGATTATTGAGAGTGGATGCAAAGTGGAAATTCAGATTACAGCAGAGACGGGTGCAGTGGATGTAGCAAAACTACTATAAGAAAGAGGAAGAGAGGATAAAAAAATGAGCATTTCATTATGGCAAGCAGTTTTAATTGGTTTGATATATTATTTAGGAATTAACGGAACACCATGGACGACATTACTTGGAAGTACGATTATTCAGAAACCGTTAGTAGCAGGGGTATTAGTTGGATGTGTATTAGGGGATCCAATACAAGGTGCAATCATTGGTGCAGCAATACAACTTCCATTTATTGCATATATTTCTGCAGGGGGGTCTACATCATCTGATCCAGGTCTTGCAGGTACATTAGGAACAGCACTTGCAATGGCAGCAGGACTTGATACGGCATCTGCAATCGCTTTAGCAGTACCAATTGGTATCTTAGGAACAATTATCTGGGTATTCCACATGACATTAGACGTATTCGTAGTACATGCAATTGATAAAGCAGTAGATGAGGGAAATATGAAAAAGGCATCGTTCCTACATATTGTACCACCACAACTTATGACCTTAGCGATAGCAGCCATTCCAGTAACCCTTGGATGTTATTTCGGAGCAGACTTAATTACGAATTTAATTGCAGTATTAGATGGACCAATCCTTACAGCACTTCAAGTAATCGGTGGTATGTTACCTGCAATTGGTATCGCAATGAACTTACGTGCGATTAACAAGCCAGGAATTCTACTATGGTTTATCCTTGGATTTATCTTAGCAGTTTACTTAGGACTTACAACAATGCCAATCGCAATTATTTCAGGTATCGTAGCATACTTCTACACATCACTATTAGCAAAAGCAGAAGAAAAGCCAGCATTGGCTGTTGCAGGAGCTGCACAAGTAGTGCTAGATGATGATTATGATGAAGATTTTGATTAAGGAGGAGAATAAAGATGGAAGCAAATAGAATGAAATTGAGTAAAAAAGATGTATTTATGGCATATTTGAAATGGACATTTTTCTCACATAGTAACTACAACTATGAGAGACTACAAGGAAGTGGGATGTTACAATCCATGTCTCATTTACCAGAGAAGTTATACCCAGGGAATCAAGAAGAACAACAAAAATTTATGAAACGTCATATGTCGTTCTATAATACAGAGCCTCATTTTGGTGGAATTGTAAATGGTATGGTAATTGCTATGGAAGAAGAGAGAGCAAATGGTGCAGAGCTTACAGATGATGCAATTAATAGTGTAAAGACTGGTCTTATGGGCCCAATGGCCGGTATCGGTGATACGTTATGGCAAGGAACGCTACAACCGATTCTCTTAGCAGTAGGTATTAGTATGGCCGCAGCAGGAAGTGTAATGGGAGCAGGTGTATATGCATTTTTAATGTTTGCTATCATGACAGGAATCGGATATTACATGTATATGACAGGATATAAAACAGGTAAAAATGGTGTAGAAGCGATTATGAGTGGTGGAAAGATGAAACAATTAATTGCAGCAGCTTCTATTATGGGGGCAACAGTGTTAGGATCATTGACGGCAAGTTATGTAGCGGTGCAGTCATCGCTAGTATTGACCATTGACGAAACGGAATTGGCACTACAGACAGATGTATTAGATCAATTACTATTAGGAATTCTTCCATTAGCAGTAACACTAGGAACATTGTATTTATTAAAAAATAGGCAGATGAAAGCAACACATGTAATGCTAGTATTAGCAATTGTAGGTGGGGTATTAGGATATATCGGAATCTTAGGATAGTAAAAAGGATAAGGGAATTCGAATTAGAAATCAAGAAATAGGAAACTAGAACAATTGGTATGAGATAAGGAGAAAATATTATGGAAACAATGCAAGTTGCAGTATTTACAGGAGTGAATAAAGTAGGGTTAGAAACACATGAAAGACCATCGGCAGTAGGGAAAAAGGTACTAGTTAAGATTGATGCATGTGCGTTATGTACATGGGAGCAAAGAGTATATACAGGAATTAAAAATGTAAATTATCCATTTATCGGAGGACATGAAATCGCAGGCCGAATCGTAGAAGTAGGGGATGATGTGGATGCAAGAGAATGGAAAGTAGGAGACAAAGTAGTAGTAGGTGCAACACTTCAATGTAGAGAATGCCCAGCTTGTAAATCAGGTCATTCTGAAAGCTGTGAAAGATTTAATCACAGTGCACATTTAGAAGGTATGCCATATCCAGGAATGGGTGGATTAAGTGAATACATGTTAGCGCCAACAAGCTGCATTTTCAAATATGAAAATATTACACCAGAAGAAGCCACAATTATTGAACCAGTATCTTGTGTGATTCACAGTGTAGAAGTAGCAGACATTCAATTTGGTGATACTGTTTTAGTAATCGGATGTGGAATCATGGGACTATTACATGTCATGATGAGCGTAAAGAAAGGTGCAAGGGTTATTGTATCAGATGTAAATGAAGAACGTACTACATTAGCGATGAGCATGGGTGCATCTTTTGTAATCAACCCAGCGAAAGAAGATTTAGAAACACGAGTAAAAGAAATTACAAATGGAGAGAAAGCTCAAGTGATTTTCGATACAACTCCAATCCCAGCAGTAGTACAAGACTGTTTTAAAGTAGTTGCCAATAGAGGAAAAATTGTATTATATAGTTCAATTAACCCAGCAGAGCCAGTGCCATTTGATCCAAACTGGGTACATGGAAAGAGTATCCAAATCCTAGGAACAGCGAATTCAAATGATAGAGATTTTATAAGAGCGGCAGCAATGGCATCAGCAGGAGTCATTGATTTAAAACCATTCGTAAGTGGTGTATTTGATAAGACAGATATCGTAGAAGCATTCCAAAGTGCGATTAAAGGCGACAAATTCAGATGCGTAGTACAATTCTAATTATAGGAGGAAGAGGGAAATGGCTTTAGTTACAACAAAACAAATGTTATTAGATGCGCAAGCAGGTGGATATGCAGTGGGAGCATTTAATGTAGAAAATATGGAAATGGTTATGGCAGCGGTAGCAGCAGCGGAAGAACAAAAATCACCAATTATTTTACAGACAACACCGTCAACAGTAAAATACGCAAGTTTAGATTATTACTATGCAAATGCCAAGGTGGCAGCAGAAAAAGCAAGTGTTCCCGTGGCAATTCATTTAGATCACGGAAGTTCATTTGGTTTAGCGATGCAAGCATTTCGTGCAGGATATACTTCTATAATGATTGATGGTTCTCATGAATCATTTGAAGATAATATCGCCGTAAGTAAAGCAGTAGTTGATGCTTGCGGAGCAGCTGGAATTAGCGTGGAAGCAGAATTAGGTAAAGTTGGTGGGAAAGAAGATGATCTTGATGGTGGAGATGATAATGCGCATACGGACCCAGAAGAGGCAAGAATTTTTGTAGAAGCTACAGGTGTAGATTCGCTTGCTATTGGTATTGGAACAGCTCATGGAGTATACAAGGGGGAACCAAATATCAATGTACCAAGAATCAAAGAAATTAAAGAAGTAGTATCTGTGCCATTAGTATTACATGGTACAACAGGGGTACCAGATGAGACAGTACGAGCGTGCGTAGAATCTGGAATCTGTAAAGTGAATTATGCAACTGGTCTTAGAATTGCATTTACGGAAGGTGTAATGGCAAAGATAAAAGAAGATTCAGGCGTGATTGATCCTAAGAAATATAATACTTATGGAATGAAGGAAGTACAGGCATATGTAGCACAGAAAATCGAAGTATGCGGAAGCGTTGGGAAAGCATAGATTAGGGGGAAGAATAAATGGTATCAAAAAAAGTAACAGTATGTAATCCTTCTGGGATTCACGCAAGACCAGCTAGTGTATTGGTGAAAACAACTGCAAAATGCAAGTCTAATGTATTGATTATAGCTGGCGATAGAAAAATTGTAGCAAAAAGTATCCTAAATGTGATGGCGGCGGCTATTAAATGTGGCACGGAAATCGAAGTACAATGTGACGGCGAAACAGAAGCAGAAGATTTAGAAGCAATTGTAGCGTTAATCGAAAGTGGGTTAGGAGAGTAACCTTATGAAAGAAATGTTTGTGGGAAAAACGGCATCTAGAGGAATTGCAGTAGCCCCAATTTTCAAATACGAAGAATTAGATTTGACACCAGAAGTATTTAATATAGAAGAAGAAAAAATTTCAGAAGAGTTAGCAGCTTTTGCGGAAGTGAAAGCTGCTGTAATGAAAGACCTTGAAGAATTAGCTGTGAAAAGCGAAATCTTCGAGGCTCATCTCGAAATCGCAGATGATTTTATGTTAGAGGATGCTGTCAATACTAAGATTGAAGCAGAAAAGAAAAATGTACAGCTTGCAATATCTGAAACGATAGAAGAAATATCAGCAATGTTCGCTGTGATTGACGATGAGTATATGAGAGAGCGTAGTGCAGATGTAAAAGACGTTGGGAAAAGATATGTGGCGAAGCTAAAAGGTCTAGAGCTTCCGGATTTAGGAACGATTACAAATGAAGTGATAGTAATCGCAAGAGATATGTATCCATCTGATACTGTGAAGTTAGATCCAGAAGTAGTAAAAGGAATTATCACAGAAGAAGGTGGTGTTACAAGCCACGTCTGTATAATGGCAAATAGTATGAATATTCCAATTATCGTTGGTGCTACCGGTATTCTAGCCAATGGAAATCATGGAGTAGTAGTCTGTATGGATGCCAAGAATGGTAAGATTGTAATCGACCCAACAGAAGAAATAAAGGCGGAATTTGAAGAGAAAAAAACTGCTTACTTAGCAGAAAAACAGAGGCTTGAAACCTTACGTAACCAGGAAGTAATCGACAAAAATGGTAAGAAAATTGCCCTTTGTGTCAATATTGGTGATGTAGAAGAATTAAAGCATGCAATGAAGATGAATATTCACGGTGTAGGATTATTTCGAAGTGAATTTTTATATATGGACAACACACATTTTCCAACAGAAGAAGAGCAATTTGCGGTTTATAGTGAAGCAGCAAAGATTTGTCCGACAGAACTAACAATTCGAACGTTAGATATCGGTGGTGACAAAGAGTTGCCATATTATGAGTTCGACAAAGAAGAGAATCCATTCCTTGGATGGAGAGCTATTCGAATCTCATTAGAATTAAAAGAAATGTTCAAGGAACAGCTACGTGCTATCTTAAGAGCAAGTGCTTTTGGACATGTGAGAATTATGTTTCCAATGATTATTTCACTAGAAGAGTTAGCAGATGCAAAGGCTTTAGTAGAAGAATGTAAAGCAGAATTGACAGCAGAAGGTCTTGTTTTTGATGAAAATATAGATGTGGGTATGATGATGGAGACACCATCCAGCGTAATATTAGCGAAAGAATTTGCAAAAGAAGTTGATTTCTTTAGTATTGGAACCAATGACTTGACACAATACCTATTGGCGGTAGACAGAGGAAATAAAAAAATCGCTAGTATGTATAATTACTTCCATCCAGCCGTAGTAAGAGCTATCGGTCAAATTATCGAAGCTGGTCATATAGAAGGTATCGTAGTAGGGATGTGTGGTGAAATGGCAGGTGATATAAAAGCAACAGGTCTTTTACTTGAAATGGGTTTAGATGAATTTAGTATGTCTGCAGGTAGTGTGGATTATGTACGTGAAATTATATTAAGAACGTAAAATGTTAATCTTCTTAAAGAGGGGCTTTCGAATTAGCGAAGGCTCCTTTTTTAAGGCTTTTCACAAAAGACATGGCAAATTATTTTTACAAAATCATACTATAGTGAAAATGTACAAATTAATCTTAAATGATTGTGAAAAATTACACAAATTACAATATCAAATTGACAAAATACGACATTCAAGACATAATAAATTCGTAATAAAGGACACGATTCGGATATACGATTTACAAAAGAGGCATTCATAGCTCGATTTGAAAGTATGAAAACGCACTAAGTAAAACAGCAGAGTAAATGCAACTAAGTAAATGCAACTAAGTAAATGCAACTAAGTAAATGCAACGAAGTAGACAGCAACTAGTAAGGTGTAAGTTAGTATCGTGATTTCTGGAAATATTATATGAATTAAGAAGAAAGTTTGAGGTATGCTGTAATGGTAGATGTAGTTGTAATTTTGGTGTATTTTGCGTTTTTGATCGCAATAGGTTGGATTTTCAGAACATTTTCAAGTTCTACAAGTGATTATTTTAAAGGTGGCGGAAAGATGCTTTGGTGGATGGTAGGTGCTACGGCATTTATGACACAGTTCAGTGCTTGGACCTTTACAGGTGCAGCAGGAAAAGCATTTACAAGTGGATTCGCTGTATTGGCAGTATTTTTCGGAAATGCAGTCGGTTACCTTGGAAATTATTTATTCTTCGCAGCAAAGTCGAGACAAATGCGAGTTGTAACACCAATCGAAGGAGTTCGCCTAAGATTTGGTAAAGTAAATGAACAAGCTTTTACATTAGCATCATTACCAATTAGCATTATTCAAGCAGGAATCTGGCTAAACGGACTTGCAATATTTGCGGCAGCAGTATTCAATGTATCAATGTCCACAACGATTGTTGTGACAGGAGCTATTGTTGTACTAATGTCAGTAACAGGCGGTGCATGGGCGGTTGTTGCATCGGATTTCTTGCAAATGATAATTATAATGGCAGTTTCATTCGTTGCCACAATTGTAGCAGTAACAAAAGCGGGTGGCGTAGGTGAAATTTTTGCGACAGGCTTGCCAACAGAAAATATTTTCTGCGGCGAAGGATACAATGTAATGTGGTTATTCGTAGCATGGGCACTAGCTTCATTTGCAAAGCAATTCTTATCAACAAATAATATGATAGATTCTTATAGATATATGTGTGCAAAAGACACAAAGAATGCTAGAAAAGCAGCATTATTAGCATGTGGGCTAATGTTTGTTGGACCATTATTATGGTTTATACCAGCTTGGTTCGTAGCTGGATACTATCCAGATACAGCAACATGGGGACTTGATAGCTTAGGAAGTAGCATTACAGATGCGACATACTATGTTTTCGTTAGAAATGAATTGCCAGTAGGAATGGTAGGACTTATGATGTCAGCTATGTTTGCAGCAACTATGTCATCAATGGACTCAGCACTCAACAAAAACTCAGGTATCTTTGTACGCGACGTATACAAAGTATTTATAGATAAAGAAGTATCAGATGAGAAGATGCTTAAACTCGGAAAAATTATGACACTATGTTTCGGAATGATTATCATCGTTGTAGGACTATTTATCAGCAGCCTTGAAAATACAAGTTTATTCAACATTACAACAATGGTAGGTTCCCTAATTGCTTTACCAATGCTCATCCCAACATTATTTGGATTCTTCGTGAAGAAGACACCAGACTGGGCAGCTTGGGGTTCACTAGTAGTAGGGGCATGCGTATCGTACTTCATTGCATTCGTATGTACACCAGAAATGGTAGAAGGATTCTTGCATCTAGCAGAACCACTAACATCAACAGAATTCAGTGATATGACATCATTGACACTAGGGGTAGTACTTCATGGATGCATTACACTTCCATTCTTCCTATTAAGTCAATTATTCTACAAAGGACATAATGAAGAACGCCAAGCAGAAGTAGATTTATTCTTCAAGAATGTAACAACAGAAGTAATCGCAGACGAAGCAGAAGCAGAAGAATCAGATAACAAACAAAGAAAAACATTAGGTGGATTATTAGCAGTAGCAGGTGCATTCATAATGTTAATGGTATTCATTCCAAATGTATTTGCAGAAAGATTCGTCTTTATAGGAGTTGGAGCTATCGTACTCGCAGCAGGACTAGGTTTAATGAAATCCGTATCAATAACAGAGAAGAAGGCATAAAAAAGAGATAAAAAGAAAGAGTAATGAAAGAAGGAGTGCGAAAGCACTCCTTCTTTCATATGTCAGAGAGGTGTTAAGTCAGAGAGGTGTTAAGTCAGAGAGGTGTTAAGTCAGAGAGGTGTTAAGTTAGAGAGGTGTGATATGTCAGCAAGGCTGACTCAATATAAGAAGCGGTTAAAAAATGAGTGCTATCTATAGACATAGGAATGTAGATTTGTTACAATATGAAAAATCTAATGAACAAGTAATAAAAAATCTAAGAATCAGCCCGTTCGTGGCACAATTCCAATAAATACAAATTAAATTACAGTCAGGGAAGCCCAAACCCTCGCAAGCAGACTGTAAAAAAGCCAATAAGCAAGTTATCAGAGGTAGGAATTACAGTCTTGAATGACCCAAACCTCGTAAGCAGACTGTAAAGTAGAGGGAAGCAGGCTCTTCCAAGGGCGAAAATAGCAGGAAAACAGCTGGAATCCGCAGGAATTACAGTCTAGGAAGCCCAAACCCTCGCAAGCAGACTGTAAAAAAGCCAATAAGCAAGTTATCAGAAGTAGGAATTACAGTCAGGGAAGCCCAAAACCTCGCAAGCGGACTGTAAAGTAGAGGGAAGCAGGCTCTACCAAGGGCGAAAATAGCAGGGAAACAGCTGGAATCCGCAGGAATTACAGTCAGGGAAGCCCAAAACCTCACAAGCAGACTGTAAAAAAGCCAATAAGCAAGTTATCAGAGGTAGGATTACAGT
>JAWXVA010000192.1:0-3179 GCA_044425815.1 Eubacteriales bacterium | reverse complement strand
TACATCTAGTGGAAGTACCAACAACAATACTAGCAGTAATAATACCAGCAGTAATACCACCACAACAACTCCTGATACGAGTACCGATACGACAACTCCTGACACGAGTACCGATACGACAACTCCTGATACGAGTACTGACACGACGACTCCTGACACAAGTACTGATACGACAACTCCTGATACGAGTACCGACGTCGTTGTTCCAACTGAATAAACAAATACAAAAAGAAGGTATCTACGTTATGTAGATGCCTCCTTTTTTTGCATTTGCTACTATTGTTCTATCAAGTAAAGTTAAGTTTTAAGCTTCTATAACTTCCCTACCAATGCATCGATCATCTCTTTGCATGCTTGAATCTTATCTTGATCTGCCTCTGTAATATTCGCCAATGGTTTTCTTACACCACCTAGCTCTAATCCGCCTAAGTGAAGAATTTCTTTCATTACTGCATATAGATTTCCTGTACAGCCGCACATTGCATATATGATTTTATTCGCTTCGTACTGAATTGTTTGTGCTTCTTTGATAGATCCTTTTTCGACCAATTCTTGAATCTTAAGATATACTTCTGGCATTACCGCATAAGTTCCGCCAATTCCACCATCTGCTCCAATCGCTAACCCACCAACTAATTGTTCATCTGGTCCATTAAATACAACGCTATCTTCTTTTTTCACATCCTTGAACATCTGAATATCTTGAATTGGCATAGATGAATTCTTTACACCTATTACATTAGGATTTTTTAGCATTTCTGTATAGAGGCTAACACTTAGTGACACTCCTGCTAATTGAGGTATGTTGTATATGATAAAATCTGTATTTGGTGCTGCAGCACTAATATCGTTCCAATACGCTGCTATTGCATGATCTGGTAAACGGAAGTAAATTGGAGGAATTGAGGCTATTGCATCTACTCCTAACATTTCTGCATGTGCTGCTAATTCCATACTATCTGCTGTATTATTACAAGCCACATGTGCAATGATTGTCATTTTCCCTTTTGCCACTTCCATTACACTTTCTAACACAATTTTACGTTCTTCTTTATTTTGGTAAATGCACTCGCCTGAAGAACCACACACATATAATCCTTTTACTCCTTTATCCATGAGATATTGTGTAAACGCTTTTGTTCGTTCAATACTAATACTTCCATCTTCATCATAGCATGCGTAAAATGCTGGAATAATTCCTTTATATTTCTCTAAGTCTCTCATCATTTCTCCTATCTAGTAACAAACTCTTACTGTCCTATAACCTCTGAAATTTTCACTTTTCTATCTTCCATTCGTGATAAGGTGCACGCATCTGCAGTTGCAATTGCTGCACAAGCTGCTTCCCCTGTTAATAGCGGTATAAACTCTTCGCTACATTCCATTCCATGCATAATTTCATTGAAATACTTCATTTCATTTTTCATAATACTGTGTAACCACATTGGCGGCTTTTTGCCTGGTTTCCCATACATAATAGCTCCATCCATTTCCGCACTATAGTTAATTCTTGTACGATCATCATCTTCTTCTTTGCTCTCATGCACAGTATATACTTCATCGCCTGCTTCCGTTTTAACAGTCATTGCAACATCTTTCATATCAATGCGAATTGCACCTTTTGTTCCTTGGATAAGAACATAATGCTCTGGCCAGTGGTAAGCTGAGCCATATTCAATTACTGCATATTTATTGTTTGGAAATTCTAGATTCAATAATAACATATCGTCTTCATCACCAAATCGCTCTCCACTATGTGCAACATTTCCACCTGTCATCGTCACTGTCTCTGGTGCTCCCATAATAAACTGAATGCAATCCAATTCATGGACATGGTGATATAAATGTCCACCTGATTTTGATCTGATTTTCTTCCAACTTATTGATTCTTGAGGCTCTTCCCATCCATTTCTTGCTGAATGACAATATAACACCTCTCCTATCTTCCCTTCATTGATAAGCTGTTTTGCATGACGTACACTACGGAAGAAGTTCATTACATGTCCCGCCATAAATGTAACATTATGCTCTTTACAAGCTTCTACCATTTCTTTACAATCACTGTAGCTTAAAGCAATTGGTTTTTCACAGAATACATCCACTCCATGTTCTGCTGCTTTTATCACTGGGTCTTTGTGTAAATAGTTCGGTGTTGCTACAATTACAGCATCCACATCTTCTCTGCTATATAATACATCTAAATCTGTCTCTACGTCGCATCCTAATTCTTCTGCAATAATCTCTGCATTTTCAGGGTCTAGTACAGCCACTATTTCTGCACCCTCTTGCTCTTTCATAATACGTCCAAGCTCTGCTCCAAAATATCCTACTCCTACTACTGCGTATCTTACATTGTTCATTTCATTGAACCTCCTATTATTTTACTGATCCATCTGTCATACCGCCAGCAATTTTCTTCTGTATAAACATAAAGAATACTACCGAAGGAATTACAACTAATACTGATGCCGCCATCATATCTCCCCAATCGAGAATTTCTGCTCCTTGAAGTGATTTTAATGCAACTGATACTGTCATTTTTTCTGAACTGTTCATTAAAATTAATGCATATAAGAATTCATTCCAAGCATTAATAAATGTATAAATCGCTGTAGCCACAATTCCTGGCATAACAAGTGGCAATACAATTCCTACAAATGTTTGCACTTTATTTGCGCCATCTACTCTAGCAGCTTCTTCTATACCGATTGGAACTGTTTTGAAAAATCCTACCAGCATCCACACTGCATAAGGCACACTAAAGGACAAATAAACAATTACTAATCCTACTCGTGTATTAGTAAATCCCAAATTAGCCATAACAAGGGAATATGGTACTGCCAGTAAAATTGGCGGAAACATATATGTAGTTACTAATACTTTGGACATCATTGATCCCATCTTTGGAAAAAAACGAACGATTCCATAGGCTGCCATAGAGGAAATTATAATTGCGATAAGTGTTGTCGTAAGTGAAATCAATACACTATTCCCCATATTGGTCGCAAACCCCAAGTCATCAATAACATGAATAAAATTCTCTAATGTAAATTCTGTTGGCAATAATTGGGTTGGATTAGAGGTTAAGTCACTCGATGTTTTTAACGAGCATAATACAATCCAAAGCAATGGGAAGAAGGCTATAAATGATAATATTATTAAGTAAAAATGACACATCA
>JAWXVA010000191.1:0-3198 GCA_044425815.1 Eubacteriales bacterium | reverse complement strand
AAGGATTTAACTTAGCAGGAATGTGGTCCGCATATTCTGTGTGTTATAATCAAGAACTAGCAGAACAGTTAGCGAAGAAATCCAACTATCTTCATGCAAATGCAGGTTGCGTACTCGCCATCGAGACAACCATTGCAGCATATGAAAAGGGCGATGCATGGTTAGATGAATGCATTGCATACACAAGTGCAAATATGGATTATATAACAGACTTCTTAGCAGAGCATTTACCACAGGTGAAATTCCGTAAGCCAGATGCAACCTATTTATTATGGATTGATTTCGAAGAAATGGGAATTCCACATGATGAATTTCTTGAGCGTTTATACAGCAAAGCAGGAGTGTTGTGTAACAATGGAGAAGACTTCCTTACAGGGGGAACCTATCATGTACGACTGAATCCAACAACATCCAGAACGGTAATAGAGAAAGCGATGCAAGCATTAGCAAAAGAATTCGCAGAAAAGTAAAACACAGCAACCCAATACAGTCGAATTCAATACATCACAACCCAATGCATTCGAATTCAATACATCACAACTCAATACATTCGAATTCAATACATCACAACTCAATACATTCGAATTCAACACATTACAACCCAACACATCACAACCAATAGAGGTGGTAGAACATTATTGTTCTACCACCTCTGTGTACGTTTCTTGTATTTGATTCGAAAGCCCAAAGAGAACTCCGCGCTCTAGCGAACAATCGAGAAAGTCGCGTCCTTGACAGAAGCGAACATAATCTTCCCCTACCAAACGATTATGAGTAGGGTCGATACCAATCCATTTTCCGCAATTGGTTCTAGCGTCATCCACATAAACTTCCACCCAAGCGTGACTTGGACCAGCACCAAGAGGCAGACCATTGGCGTAGCGAGCAGGAATTCCAATGTGGCGTGCAATTGCGATAAATATATGCGAATAATCCTGACAGACACCGCATTTCATGGCGAAGGCTTCGGCGGCAGTAGTCTGAGTAGTCGTAACATTCGGCTGGTACGTCATGTATGAGAAAATAGTACCAGCAAGACGTAGCGCCATATCCAACACACTAGAACCACCCCCAGCAAGAAATTCTTCGGCAAATACCTTCATCTCTGCACTCACATGGGTGTAGGAAGAGGGATACTTGTAAATCGGAAGCAGTGGCTCACCAATAAGTGCTGTTTCGTTAATCTCAGCGACACCAGATACATGGTAGATGAATTCTGTATGTGGTGCTTGAATGCAGCCAGTTTGTGTATAATTGCCAAGGCCATCATAGAACACATGATATGAGGCATCAGGTGTCAGCTTAAGTTTGGCAGATAGAATACGCTGCCCTGGATAACTAGGCGGGATGGAGCGCAACAGAAAATGATGCCCCGTTACAGGAGCATCAAATCGAAGTGTCGTTGTACTTTCAAATAATAGTTTCTTCATAATCTTACTATCTAAATCACAAATAACGTCTCCACACTATTTAAGAGATGAGCGCGATTTGGATGTGTCTCCTCGCTATTAATATATTCTTGGATAAGCTTATAGCAAGCCTCATTATATGTCAAGTGAGTCTTCTCTAAGCGGCCGATTAAACGCGTTAATTCACGTACAAGGGCGGCATCCGATGCTTCGAAACGCAAATAAGTACTCACACGTTCCACACTCGCACCACTTTTGATTGTATTACGAATAGCTTCAGAATCAATGGCATCCCCATAACAACCACGAAAGGCCATAATGTCATCCAGAACCCATTGGAGACGAATCTCACTCGCAGAACTTAGGGAAGCTTCTTCTAGAGCAGAAGTAGCCATTTGCAAATAGCTCAAAGTCTGAGAGCCAAGCATTTCACGAAGGACCATCCCATTTCCAAGCATTGCGTCAGCAGTACAGAGGATAGAAGAAGGAAACGAGCGGTCGTAAGCAAATCGTTTGCAGAAATCTTCGGTAGAGTCAAATGTAGTAAGAATCCCAAGCTTTGTACAGTAATCGTTAATGTCGACAGAGATATCATCTAATAATTTATCTTCAATATCACGCACTAGCACAACACTTTGATACACACGCTCAGCATAACGACCGAGCCAGAATAATTGATTATTTTTACTTAATGAGATAGTATCCATGTATCTTTAAAACCTCCTCCTTGCGATGAATTTACAATAAAACTATCAGGGTTACGAGAAAATCGAGTCAGCCCACTTGGCCATACCTTAGTCTTTGCGCCAGATAAGACAAATACACGGAGATCCGCTTTCCGTTCAATGGTATCCATCCCTTCCATGAGTTCCATATCTTCGAAGTCAATGACTTCCTGCGCAATAAATCGTCTAGGTTCCGCAAGGATGGTAGCCTTCATATCCGCAAGCTGTTCCGTAGTCATGCTATTTCCAAAAACCACGCCATAGCCACCAGCTTCCGCCACATCTTTGATAACCAATTTCTCAATATTTTCAAGGACATAGGTTCGATCCGCTTCATAAAATGGCAGATAGGTAGGAGCATTCTTCATAATCGGCTTCTCATTTAGATAATATTCAATCATCTTAGGGACAAAATAATAAATACCCTTGTCATCAGCAACCCCATTCCCAGGAGCATTCAAGATAGCAACATTCCCAGCACGATAGACAGACATTAGATTCGGAATCCCAATTAATGATTCAGGCAAGAAGCACAAAGGATCAAGATATTCATCACTAATTCTGCGGTAAATAGAACCGACACGTTGCTTACCTGCTATAGAACGATAATATAAGAAATTGTCTTCCACAAATAAATCATGCGATTCAGCAAGAACGGAACCACTCTTCTCCGCAAGATACGAGTGTTCGAAATACGCAGCATTATAACGCCCCGGTGTAAAGATTACATTGATACCGCCAGTATTTACCGAATCCATGGTCTCACGAAGCAACTGCGCATAGTTACGATTGTCCATAACTTTATTATTTCGGAACGTTTCAGGGGAACAACGTCGACATAGCTGTCTCGCAATAAGAGGATACGAAGCCCCTGAAGGAACACGAAGATTATCTTCCAGAATATACCACACGCCATCTTTCCCTTTTACCAAATCGATACCAGAAATATGACTGAATACACCCTGAGGCGGAACGATGCCTTCACATTGAGGCAAATAACCTGAAGAAATATAGACGAAATCTTCAGGCAAAACTCCATCAGCAATGATGTTCTTCTCGCCATA
>JAWXVA010000051.1:0-18007 GCA_044425815.1 Eubacteriales bacterium | reverse complement strand
CAATTCCATATATTTGGCATGATATTCAATTAATTGGATACGCAGAAGGCATACTACCCCCTCTTGTATCCCTTGTTCTTTTTCTGTTTCTTTTGTTCGCTTTTCTGCTGTCAATTTACGATTATCTTTGATTAGCTGTTGCAATGCATAGGATAAAATAGCTACAGCAATCGATGATAATGCCCCTATGATAAATTCCATAACGTCTCCTATCTGGTTTGTTTTTACGCACTAAAAGACCCTCTAGGTCTTGCTCTGATTTCCATATGTATCTCCTATACGTAAGTTCTATAGATTACTAGGACACGTGCTGTATATGCGGTGTTTTTTTGAGCCGCCCCCCATACGTTCCCATTGTTAGAAGATATTCCAATAGGGTGAACAAAGGATGTGTCTGTCTCGTTATGCATCCCTATTGGAATGGTAGCCAGTATCGTTTTACCTGTTGGATAGTTTAAAAAGGTAGAAACAGCACCGAAATCTATACGATATTGTGCTGCTGAAACACCGCTTACATTGTATACAATTGGATGAGCATATGCAGTGTCGGCTTGCATAGCTGCTTTCGTGCATTCAATGCAAGAAATAGCCTCTTTATAAACCATAACTGGAGTTGCAGCATGCCCAGAACTTGCAGCGTTAGCACTCACGTTATCATCAAGAGCTACATGCCCGTAATTGCTTGCATTTCCAACTCCATAAGTTGTTGCAGCACTTGCATGTGATGTTGGTACTGTAGATTTACTTGCGGCGGTAGCATAAGCATTATATACAGCTTGTGAACTTGCTGCTACTCCCGCTGATGCAGCTCCTGCACTTGCTGTGTAGTTATCGCTTACTTTTACGTGTCCGTAATTACTTGCATTTCCTAAACCATAACCTGTGCCTGTTGATGCATGAGACGTAGGGGCTTTGCCTGATACTGTTGTTGTCAGAGATGATAAACTGGTCACTAATGATGCTATTCCTGTTTTGTTTGTAACGATTTGAAAAAACCACTTCCGCAATTTCGCAAATATGGAAAATATAGACTCACCACTTGATATATTCTCTATTTCATCATCACCAAGCGATTCGGTTTCTGCAAATTCTGGTTCGTTTAAAGCATCTATCTGTCCCTGCAGATTCGCTGCTACATCCCCTGCTAATTGGTCTTGGATGGTTTGGAACCAAGTTTCGAATTCTGCTGCACTTTCGTTTTCGAATGCGGTCAATGCAGCTTGCACCTGGGTATATATAAAGTCTGTATCAAATTCACTAGGTGATGTAATTACACCACAATAATCTGTATTGTATCTTAGATCTGTAATACGCTCCTGGCTAATCGTTGTCGTATTCTTCGAGATAAATAATGTGGCCAATCCTATTTCGTATATTGATTCGCTACGTGTTAGGGCTGGTGCCGCGGGTGTAGATGCTGCAGTTCCTTCTAATATATACAGATCTGCATCACGTACTTCTCTATTATCGTTTAATCGCATAACCACCATATCGATTCTGTCATACAGTGCATTTGATGCTTGCACCGTTAGGTTACGCATTGTCTCTTCCACCTTTAGAGCTCCAGCTAAGATGCAAAAGCCACTAGCCACATTTACTGTCATCCCCTCACCAGAAGTCACTTGTAAGCAACTAGAGTTATTAGGTGATATACCGTCCGTATATAAATTGCTATACAATTTACGCAATATTGCAGAATCGATAGCCCTATCATATGACACAGTCACATTTCCATCTGAATCAGTTGTTGTAACGACCTCTGAATCCATAGGGTAGACGCTAGTATTTAATGTAATATCTGACATTTTCCTTCTCCTATTCTTCTATAATTTTATCTCCAAATTGTAATGTTATAGTATGCTCATTGTCTTTAAAGACTTCATTCACTTCTATAATCCTTGTTTCCACTACAATTCCTAATTCACTGATTACTAGATTGCATTTATCTCCACAAGAGTAATCTTTCAAATATGTGTAGCTGGCTGCAACTGCATCTCCTGATACACTCACCTTACTAGCAAACGAAGCCTTAAGTGCGCTAAGCCCATACGCTTTAACATCTGCATAGTAATTTGCATCTGTATCAATATACTCCACGCTTGAGCAATCAATCGTTGTCCACTTTTTCACACTTATGGTATCATCTATTGACACAGTCTGATTTTCATATCCATCTTTTACAATCAGCAATGCATGTGTCTTGTAACTAGAATCATCTATCAAAAGTGTAGGACTTTCCAGATTATCAAACTCTGTGCTGAAGGTAAGTGGTTCATTATCTGACTGCTCTTGTGTCCTATCCAATCCCTCAAATATAGAAAATATAAACTCGTTTGTGAGTAAATCATAATCCACCTTGAACGACATCTCATGCAGTTTCAGTATGTAATAACATTGCTCCGCAAGTTCTGTTCCCAAATCGCTAAATAAAGTATCCGTGCCACGCCCTTGTGATGTTGCGACTGTTAACGTAATGTCACCTTTATTAGCCACTACCATTCTAGTAATTTCATCCTCTGTATTTCCATTTCCTTGGAATGTTGGATTCACGATTTCGCGATTCAACTCATTCTCATAAAAATAACAATTTAATATAACGTATTTAAAATTATTAACATCGGTTTCGTAATTCATCTTTTTAACGACACCTAGTTCTCGCCTATCGGATGAATAAATATATTGAATATCCGTGCTGTACTGAGATATGGGAATCTGTATAATACAATTCCCATATTCGTAATATTTGGTGTTCCATTGTATATTTACTGGATCTAATAATGCACAGATATTAAAGTCACTATCTAATCCTCTAATTTCTATCAATCCACTACCTCCTAGATCGTCTCGTATAATTTGTTATAATAAATACATACTTCTAGCAAATCTGCGCCATCTTCTGCATCATACTCTATTGTATTGCTTCCTACTTTAAATCCCATCTGCGAAAACGTAGATAACTTGTCCGCATATCGCACTATGCTCTCCCCATTTAATTCTATAGTTGGTGGTTTTTCTGTGAAATCCATAATTAAAACATCACCTTCAACCATTGTGGTGTTCACCGTTACATACCCTTCTCCTACACGTAGAGTTGGGTTTAGTACTTCTCCGCTAGATCTAAAGACCGCTTTGCAATATGTCTCGACATCTCCATCGTTTTCAATTAGTACAATACTTGCTTCTCGATAATAGCTAGTTGGTAATGGGTTGCCTATAGGACATATATACGGAAACCCTATGCATGGAATCGTATCTGCTATATTTTCTCCATAATCATCCACCGATTTCAAGAATGGACTTTCAAAGTAAAAGACTACAGTGAATTCCACATAGTCATATATATTTTTTGTAGGGCATTCAAATTTACTAAGATACCCTGTCGCCCATCTCGTCTCACCCATATACGTGAAATACACATCATAGGTATATTTTGCTCGAAAAAAGCTTGTAGCTGAACGACGTAAAATCTCGCTCAACCACAAGTTATTTGTTACTGCACTAAAGCTTCTATCCTTACTCGCTACTCGATGCGTTGTTGATAGAGATCCGTCACCAAATGCGCTTGTAATGCTAGTTATCGCATTAGACACATCTCCCCATCCATCTAAGCCATCCGAAAGGATGTCCCAATCCGTCCCATCTACAGTAAAGGTAGCTCCATCACTTCTTATAATCTTAAAACTCACTTCATCAGTCATAAATATTATTCAACCTCGTTTCTGTTCTAATCGCCCTGGCAGTCTCATCTGGTGTCTGAACCTTCTGATTAATATTGATTGTTTGATATACGTCTCCTCCACCATCACCAGATCCTCCACCACCTTTAGTAGGATTTGAATCATCTATGTCCGAAATAGATGGTGCATTTGCATACGCATACAAACTATTAATACCACCTATGTTCTGTAACATGGCGTTTTCCTCTGCAGTTAACACTGCTTCTCCCATATGCAAGAGTGCTGGATAATCATCTTCCGGAACATAATCTATTCCGACTCTCAATTTAGGAATGGATGCAATATTCAAACTAAGGCCTCCCACTTCGGGCACCCAATCAGGAATCTTAATTGCATTGACCCCTGATATAAATGTATTAATCCCATCGATAATTGCATTAATTGGAGACTTAAATATTGTGCTAAATCCAGATACGATTCCTGAAAATATGCTCTTAATTCCATCCCACGCCCATTCCCAGTCACCTGTGAACACACCTGCTATAAAATCTATAAATCCTGAAAACACACTTGTTAGAGCCTGTATGATTGATGATGCATCGCTCATCATTCCTTGCAGCTTCTCTGTCCAGATACTACCCAAAAGAATAATAGCATCTTGTAACGGCGCTAAGGCATAGGTAAGTAACTCCCCTATAATCTCGATAAAAGGAACTATTGCATTCTCTATTAAATCAATAATAGGTGGCAGCATATTTAAGAATAATGTAATAATAGGATCAAGCAATGCTATCAAAACATCTAATATCGGTAGCAATGCTTCGAATAGTTCTAAGAATACTGGAAGCAACTCTTCGATTAATACCAAAATCGGTGGCGCTAATTTTTCAAATAATTCCACCATAATAGGAAGAATGCCTTCAATCAATTCCATAATATACGGAAGCATTTCAGCAACAACTTCTGTTAATTGATTAAAAATATCCACCAGAACTGGCAATAAACTAGAAATCAAATCACTAATAAACGGCATCATATCAGCTATTAAATCTGTAAATATAGGTAGCGTCTCTTCCAGTATCGGTAATACCTCGTCTATCAACTCGGTTAGAATCGGAATTAGAGCTTCACCTAATGGTATAAGCAGCATCTCTAACGCTCTCGAAGTCGCTTCTAGCATGCTTCCAAAATCATCATACTTAACTTCTTTAATCGTATCCAGTGCATCTGCTGTGTCGTATGCCCCATCAGATATATCTCCCAGAGATGTAACTACATCAGCGCCCAAATCTTCCCATGTTGTGCCAAACAAATCCACTCCTGCTGTATTTTGTGCAATAGGATCTTCCATTGCTGCCAAGGCGTCTAACGTCTGCTTAAATGCCTCTTCTGCAACCTCTCCACCTTCAGCAAATTTAGCCGCCATATCGTCTGCATCTAATCCTAGCAATCCAAATCCTTCTGCTGTTGTATCGGATGCATCCACTGCTCTAATACTAAATTCTTTTACTGCATCCCCAACCTTGTCAAGATTCCAAGCTCCTGTCTCTGCTCCTGTTTCAAAAATCTGGAACATTGCATCTGCATCAAGACCAACCGTGCTGAAGTAAGTAGAATATTCCGAAATGCTATCTATGAGCTCCCCTGAATAATCCAATCCATTCTGAGCACCCGCTGCAATCATACTCATGGCATCCTCACCTGACACACCGAAGTTGTCCATCATGGCTTTGGCCGCTCTTACCGATTCCGATATGTCGTACTCAAAAGTATCTTGCAATGCGTATGCAGATTCTGTGATTTCTTGCAGGCTTTCATCGCTCATTTCACCCAGTGACTGCGTGACTGTGGCCATTGATTGCGCAATATCCTCGAAAGACTCCCCATAGTTATTTGTATAAATGTTTTCTAGTACATTTTGATAACGTTCTGTTTCGTCGATAGAAGTTCCCGTCGCTGCTATGTAGGAATTCATTGCAGAATCCAAATCAACAGCTCCACTTACCGCCATAGCTCCAACCGCTACTGCTGCTGTTCCAATGGCTAAAAAGGATGTAGCTACCGCTGTACATGTAGTAGATGCTGCTGATTTAATTTTTTCACCAACTGCATTTTCTATAGATTCTCTCTTATCTGCTGAGTCCTGATCTGCATCAACAATCTGGTCATTCTGTTTTTCGTGATAATCCGCAACTTCTTCTTTCTCATTCTTCAGCGTAGACGACGTTGATTTTTCTATGGATTCCCGTTTGCTTGATGCTGTATTTTCGCTGCTAATAATCTTGGCTTGGGCACTAGCTAAATCACTTTCCAAGCTACTATCATCGGCTCGTATCTCATATTCAACTTTTCCATCTGCCATTCCGTGCTCACCTGCCTTTATATTTCAAATCAGACGGCACATCGGCACAAAGTCTTCTATATTTTCTTACTTGATTCTCAATTCAAATTCTTTCTTACAATCTTTATTTTTGCATTTAAAAAAGACGCCCTGACACTTGGCATCTTCCGACTTAAATACATTTATTGTATGTCCACAGAATGGACATGTTACTTTCTCTTTTTTTTCTTTATCTTCCATGTGTGGCCACCTGTTCCAATGCACCAAATAATGCATCTAATCCTTGTGCTCCACCGCCTCCCTCGACAGGTAATGCATAATACGACTTCAATTCCATAATGCTCTGAATCTGTTTGTAATTATCTTTTGTCTGCTTCGGAATCTCCATACTTCGAATCTTAATGACTTCTTTAATTTTAGTTTTATCTGATAGCCCTTGGAACAAATAGACAAATTCCTTCCAATGTAATTTCCCTTGCTCCTGGATTAGGTCCATTCCGTAATCTGACCGAAATGACGAGTAAATGTACTCACTATCCAAATAAAAATCAACAACTCGCTGAGCGCTTTTCTTGCCACCAGACTTCTCCGGAAGCTTGATTTCCTGCTCATAGATAAGATTCATCAATTCAATCTTGCGACTCTTAGACAACACACGAACCAGCATTTGATTTTTCACTAGCATACTCAGTGCTTGCTCTACCTTCTCGTAATCCGTTAACTCCTGTTCTTTATATAATCTTTGCACTTCTAACACATTGTCAAAAGAACATTGCAAGCTATATTTTCGATTCAAATAACACAAATGCTCCGCTGGTTTTTCTATTAGGAAGTTCATTTACATTCCTTTCACTAAACTTCGTCTCTGCTTACGATTATATGTTGCTAATACACCTTTTCGCTTGTTAGCGTTTAAATCTCTAACAGCTGGAATTACTACATTGACAATAAACGGTATCACTTCTTCGCACATCTCTAAATATTGATTTTCATAAAATTCTATTATCGTATCTGCATCCTCTTTCCCAAAACATGCCTCAATCAAATCAACTAGTGCTCTCCCTACTACTTCCAGACTCTCCTTTGCAGCGATTGCACTACCTTCTTGCTTCGCCAGCGCTATATCTTTTTGTACCTTTTGCACGGCTATTTGCGCATGAATTAACGCCATGTGTTTTTGTGATATTTTTCTGAGCATATTATCCCCATCAAGTTTTACCGCAAATCTATGCGCCACACTCCCATCCTGATTTACTAATTCAAACTCTTTGGTTAACCCTGTTACTCGTTTTGCTTGGTATGCCATATTCTTACCTCCTATAAGAATAAATAGGGAGTCGAAACTCCCCATTATTAACTATCTGATGCTGTATCTGTAATGGTTGGTTTCCCATTGCCGTGTACTGTTAAAGTAAGTGCATTCTTACCATTGGCAGCACCATAACCCTTAGTGATGTTCGCTAGAGTAATCGGCCATACAATGGATACTGTTCCTTTAACTAATTTAAGATGAGATTGTCTAGCCGCTCCGAAATTATACATCACTGCTTCAGATGTAAGATATTCATACGCTGCGTCTCCTGGTAAAGAATCACCTGTTAATGTTGCAGTAAGTTGTGCACCTGTTACTGCTGATTGTCCCCATCCTTTTTGTGCATAATTAGATACTTGTGCAATCACTTCATTCAATGATTGACTCATATTCTGAGTCAATGCTGATGCATCTGCCCAAGTAGGTGTAGTTACTGATGGTGTTGTGTTGATATAAATCTCAGTTTCATAGTTAATCTCTGGTGCTACTGGATTACCTGGAACTGTTTCTGTTACAACAGTTTCTTCTGCAAAAAACTGTAAATCTAACTTTTTCATAATTACCTCCTAATAATATAATTTGTTGTTCAGAATACACGAATAATGATACATTCCATCTGCATCCTGCCCTATTCTTCCTAGTTGTTTCGTTACTTCTGTAGTCATCCAGGCAAAGCTTTCACCATTTGGATAACTCTTTAATTTCGAATAATAATTGCAAATGCTTTCTAATTGTTCTAAGCACTTAAATTGGTCCATATTTCTAGCTAGGACAAGAACTGGAACAACATGGACTGATGCACGATTAAAATACTCTGATTCATTAAATCCGTGACCTATTTCTGCATACAAGCTGTTCTCGTGCTTTAACTCTTCCAAACTAATTTCGCTTTCTAGATTGCAATTAGCTTCTGCCGTACTTGCAAATAGCTCAATAAACTCATTTAATACACTCATGATTTCACCAACTCCAATTCTAATGCTGTTTGATATGTTTTCTTCCAATCACTTCCATAAACTTCTTTCGCATACTTCGCCCATTCCATCTTTGCGAGAGCTGATGTAAACTTCAACTTCTCTGGTCCATAAGTTCTAGACATTGGATTCCCATACATGACCTCGCCATTCCAAAGATATTGTGCGTATGGCGTTGCCCAAATCAAGTTATATTTACCATCAACTGCTTTATCGTCCGAATTAGTAATACCACTTTCTTCTAGCGTATGTTGATCTATTGGAACATGCATGTTCGCATCTTTAAGAGCTTGTTGCCCCATTGTAAACAAGGCCTTATTATTCGCTGCCTTTATTCTTGCCATAGCTGTCGATTTATCGAATGTCACTCTTGTACTAATCTTGGCCATACTTTATCAGTCCTATCTCATAATGGTGTAACTTCTTTTTATCATACAGTGGCTCAGTCGCCACCACTTGATAGGTAAGACTATTCCACTTCACAATGTCATCTACAACAAACACCGTATCTCTAGGGCTTGAGTTCTTGCAGTCGAAAAAGAGTATAGAATCTCGTTTAATATCTACTTGATTCTTTCCCCTTATCAACTTTTCAGACGGCTCAATGCGCACAGATTTTATTTCTGTACCCGCTCCTATAATCTTCGATGCCATTCTATTCGTTGGGGCTTCTAGCTTGTGGATTGTAATGTCATGTATTAGTAAATGCTTTGGTATCGCTTTAATAGCGTCCACCTCCTCGATATAAAAGACCTGTCGGCGCTAGGATACGTAGTGCACGTGGTGAACATCTTGGAATCGTACCACCAGAAGATGTACTGGCCGAATAATTGAATTTACCAAGACCTGCAGATGCTAGTCCTGTATCGTTATCGAACTCACTGCCACCATTTGCATCAATGTACTCTATCTGTGCACATATAGCCTTCTGGATGCGTATCTGCGTAGCTTCATCCATTGATTCAAATAACGTTTCGGTTAATCGATACATCGTCTGTTCTTCAATAATTTCCGTTGCCCTATCTAGTAGTGATGGGAAGTCAGCTTCATCGACTGACTCCCCATGGAAACCATTGATATGAAAATCTTGTGTTACATCATACATCAAATCACCTCAATGTTATTTAATATCCGTGGATTTCACCTCGTAATATCCTACACTAGCAACTTTACTATCAACGAGATTTACAACTTCAACAATCGTTCCTTCTGTCGCTGCAATTTCTGTAGTTCCACTTGTTAATGTTGTTCCATCATATTCCGCTCCATAAACTGCTCTTGATGCTGGATTTAAAGTATATTCAAACGTTGTTCCACTTCCGCCTGATGCAGTCAAGATTGTTGTTCCAGTTGTAGATCCTTGCGCAGCAGTCAATGTTAATGATCCAGGTGAATAGATTGCTCTAATTGCAACACTTCTAAGTACTTTATGGTCATACACTTTACGACCTTGTACTGCAGACGCACCGATATATTTTCCAGAACCACTTAAGTCTTGAATATGAATATCTACTGCAAACTCATTAGCTCTTGTTGCAAATCTTGGATGACCTGCTAACATTTGAAGATTCGCTGTTGTGTCATTCCATTCGATAACTAGAAATCCTGCGATCTTACCAATTGCTCCAGTTTGCTTAATTTCATCTCCTAATGACGATGCAGCAATAAATTCTGGTGATTTCAAAATCAATGCCATTGTATCAGCTGTAACAAGTAAATATCTCTTTCCGTCATTTGGAATGTTTGCCTTAGTCATTCTGGTGCGAATATCAACGATTTTTCCGTAGATGTTTTCAGAAGTTAAAACTTCTCCATTATCAACTGTTGCTCCAGCTAGTAATACAGTGCTTGCATCCGTATCGATTTGCTTCGCTAATGAGTAACCTGCTGAATCTAGTCGGTCAGCTACCAAGTTGTCTGGAACTGAATTTGCATCATAGCCATCAATAACTTCATTAACAGCTTTATCCTTTGAAATAACCATAGTCTCATAACTTGTTGATCCATGAGTCCCACTGATTCCGTTTGCTTTATCGTAATCCGATACAACAACTTCTTCGTCACGACATGGAATTCTAACACTACCTGCTGTTGGACTACCTTCATAGTCATTATTAAATACTACCCCATCTTTTAACACCAATTCATCTCTTAACTTAGCTAATACTAAATTTGAATAACGCACTTGTGATTCGTGTGCAAATAATTGCAACATAATTTTTCTATACTTCATAATCTACCTCTTTCCTATACTTTTAATCCTGGGTTCTTCTTGAGGAACGCTGCCTCTACCCCACTTGTTTTCTTGCTACCTTTTCCAGTTTGACGTTTTCCCCATGATTGTGATTTCCCCTTATCCTCACCTTCATCATCACTAGACTGTTTTGTCTTGAACGATGGATATTTCTTAACCACCTTTTCAATTGCTTCTTCTAGATCTAAGTCTGCATCGGCATCCATATATGCTTTGGCCAATGCCGTTACATCGTCTACAGAGTCCTTCGCAACACCCGCTTCATAACAAGCCACTTTAACTTCTAACTTGCTTGCCTTGCTAATCGCCTCTGTTTTCTCAGTATCCGCTGTATCGGATTCATCATCCTTCTTACTTGTACCAGCTTTTTTCTTATCCTCGCTAGCTTTTGCTCTCTCAGCTTTTTTACGCTCCTTAGCGATAGTTCTAGCTACTGCCTTATCGATGTCTGCTTGTGTAAACTTAACATCATCCCCGTCTTCATCCGATTCATCATCGTCTTGGTCGTCACCATCTCCAGAATCACCATTTCCACCATCTCCATCATCTCCGGTAAATAATTGAAGATCGAATAAATACTCACTGTTCATAAATTTAGGCATAATAACCTCCCGTTTAACGTCCGCCGACTTACTCATGCACAGTTTCATGTCTTACGCACATTCTGGACCCCAGATTATTGAATCTGTATATATTTCTCGCCATATTCTCTTGCTATAGCGGTAGTACCAATAAAAAAAGAATCTATCAAGAGCTTTCCTCGCTCCGACACATTCTTGATTTCTATTTTCATATGGCCTTCATTCATTGTGGCGCTCACTAAGTCTTCTGATAGCGATTCCAATGAATACAATAATGTAAATGTTAATGCTGATACTGCAGCACATACGATATCTTTTCCTGACTCTGCATAATTTGCATGACCAGACACTTCTACATATTCGCTTCTTACCATTACTCGAATCAAATAATAACACCTCCCTAAAAATGAGTACAAAAATACCACCTACTCTTTCGAATGGGTGGTATTAATCGATTAATATTTCTGAACCGCCAAAATTTTTAGGTGGTTTTGTACCATATAATTCAATCGTATAATCGAATTCATCATCTATACACTTTTGTAAAACTTCACAATATTTCTCACTAGCTTCTTGTTCTTGCATTACGGCTTCAAACGAAGCTTCTGGAAGATAGTTAAATTCATCAAGAAATTCCTTTCTTTTCTTATTGCATATTTCAAGCATTTTACAATTCACCTAACCTTTCTTCAAAATATTTTAATGCATTTGGAAATACAGTTTGCATCATTTGATATCTTTCATTATCAAACTGAGCTTCATACATGTGTGCAAATGCTTCGCTTGTTATATTATCCTTATTATCCCAATAGCTAAGATCATGTCCTGCTACACCACTTATACCGCCTCCTGTTATTCCTTGGAGTAAATCCGATACAGCCGATTGTGTTCGCATATCACTTAAATCATCTGATATATATTTATATACTTTATCAAATGTTTTTAGGTTTTGCTCTTTTCCCACTTGATATACGTAAGACATCCTATCTTGATTAAGTAAATTATAGAAAGTTGTATCTTTCGATACACCTCCTGATAAATCATCAATCATGTGTCCGTGTTCATGAAACCATGTTGCACCACTACCTCTTACATTATCCAAGTCCCTCTCATAATTCATTGATATTTTCTTTGTTTTAGTATTGTATATCGGCACTGATATGTAAGATGCATCTTCCACAGAGTTCTCCGGAACATATTTATTAAATGCCGCCTTCGCTGCATCACTCCCTTGAGAGTACTTTGTTTTTACTTCTTGGTAATAGTCTTTACTTACACGACTATCGCTCTGTAATTTTGTTTTAAATGCACCCAACTCTGAAAGTTGTTCTGATTTCATTGTATCACTTTTTAGACTTTCAGCAACCTCTTTTTGATATTTTTTATTCGCAGCAACTGCACTAGCACTCACACTCTTATCATACCCAACTACCTGCACTCTATTACTACGATATGTAAGCTCATCATTGCTATTCACATAACTTTTAAGATTAGCTTCCTTCTGTTTTAATTTAACAGCTGCAGCTTGAAAAGCATCCTTATCACCTAGCTGATCATACAGCATGCACTCTCTCTTTTGATTACGTACACTTCGTTCTAAGGCTCTCTGTGTCTGTGTTTCTTTATACAGTTTATCATTGGCTGCTAAGTCTTCTGTTGGGAAATATCGTCGTATACTCACACCTTCGACATATGGATATATATGATGTCCACAATTTATACCTAAAAGGCCATCTGGTTCTCCGTAACTACTCGTATTCCAATGCGGATATATCTCTGACTTATTTGCCCTATCAAATATCTTACCCTGGTCTCTTGCGCATTTCGGTCTCGCTCCTGAATGACTGTCTACTTCTACTAGGTCAATCTCGTAATCATCGCATCTAGCTATTTGTGCTTCAGCTGCCATTGTATTGCTAGTGGACCTCATACACATATTAACGTAAGCTTCTGGTGTCCACTCTCTCCCTGCACTATCTACAAATGCTGGAATGCCTTTAGAATTAAATTCCTTAATACATTTTGTGAGTGCGCTCTGCCTTGATTCTGCCCCCGTAACTGCCAGGGTAGTAAATTTGTTCAAAATTTCGTTTGCTGTAGAAGTAATGTTATTTATAAGACTCGTATACTTCTCTGCAGCTTTATACAGCATGTTTGTATTACATAGGTTCGTAATGTCTGACGCCTGCCCAAGTAACGTATCTATAACGCTTGTAACATTCTTACTCTTACTGACCTCTACAGCTGAACCAACAAGTCCTTCACTTACTGAGTATTGCAATGAAGAATCCACCTTACTGATAGCCTCTTCTGCCACTTCAAGAAGCATTCGCTCCATTGCTGTAGTTGATGATCCAGTAGTCTTAGCTATAATCTTGATATTCTCTTCCGTGAGCTTTCCTATCTCTGCAAGCTTCTGCATGGACCACGTATCCGTTGCTATAGGTTCTCCATAATCTTGCACGTGCTGGATTATGTTAGACATCAATTGTTCTTCTAGGTCTTGATAAATACCAGTGGGTACATCGGCTAGAGCTTGTATTTCTAATTGAGTCATATTCTACTCCTCATCTTCCTCTGGCTCGTCCTTATTATCCCCTTTTGTCCAATCAATAGACTGTCCTGTTATCTGGCCATCTTGAGCAATTGCTTCTAACTCTTTCTTCGCATCTTCTTCACTACACTTGTTAATCTCCATGATTGCTGCTAATTTAGATCTAAGACCTGATTGCACTAATTTAATATTTCTATCTACTGTAGCATTGGAATCCTCAATAATAGAATCGTCCAACAGGATAGATGGTGTAACATTTGTCTTTCCCTTATCGAGATAAGCAACTGCTTTCACCATATTGACCAGAGCATCTTTTATAATAATTTCATGTTTAACTAAGTTCTGGAACAAGTCTGACTTATCCGATATAACCTCAGTAGCGGTCTTCACTCCACTGGAATCAAATTGATATCGTCCAGTTCCAAGCCCTACTTTCAGACTAAGCATGTCCAAACTTCTTTGAATGCCTTTTTCGTGTTCCTCTGCTCGAATCGACATATCCACTTCTGTTATCTTCAAGTCGTCCTGCCTATCGCCTGGCATTTGATAAAATACTGTATCATTAGGGTCGAATTGTGGTGCTGTAACCCCATCTTTCTGCATTTGCATCTTAGCAGCAGATATCGGTACAAGAATTCTCTTTCTACCTAAAACAAATTCATTTACATACGAGTCATACTTGATGTCGCAACCACGTAACTGGTCTATGCTATTAGCAAATACAGATATACCTAGTGGACTATCCAAATCTATGTTGTTGACAATATTCGGTGTGATAATCTGAAATAGTGGAACTTCACTTCCTGTAGATACAATCTCTAATACATCGTCAGGACATTCAATTTCTTTACATGAATCAGCATCTACATATTTATTTTCAATGTAATATTCATCTACGTTTTCCCCGTCCTCTAATCTACCAAGCCGATGTATTTGCAAATAAATAATCTCATCACCATCAATCACTCTCGTGGATCCAAATGCACACTCTGTAATATCGCCATTATCCCAGGATAGCGGATAAATCATATCGGCACGAATATAATCAATTACTACTTTATCTCCATCTTTGTACTCTACAAATGCTCCTGTTCCTAAAGAATATGCTAACTCAATCAGTTGATTTGCTCTTACTTGGAACTTATTAGCCAAAAGAATTTCTTGTAATCGCTTTGTGAAATTACCAGCCTTAATAATCGCTTTCTCCGCAAGGATTAAGTTCGCCCAATCTTCACAGACTTTCTTGGCCATACCAACAGAATAACGTTTTTCTTCATGGATAGTTGCACCATTAAATACTTTGTACTTATGAAATTTTTCTACCTCTCCCTGGTACCACTCTAACCATTCATCTATATGATTATATGTGTCATCTGTTGGTGGACTATAATTACTTGATTTTAAATACTGTACTATTTTGTTCATTCTATTCTCCTATGCTGCTATATAAAGGATGTCTGCCTGTACACTTTCTGTGCTATACTCTGTGCTATCCAAACTATCCACATTCATTAATCCATCATCTAGACGAATATCTTGATTTACTTTCTTATCATCGTATACTGCTTGCTCAAAGGCATCGACTACATGCTTGCAGTGTCTCATGACCTTCCATCTACCTTGCGCCATAATACTGTTGTAAAATGCGATTCTGTCATTAATAGGTCCTTTTATCGCGTTCTTAATTTCTATGCTAACTCGCGCATGTGCACACGCCGATTCTAATCCAGCAATCAGCGTCTGCTCAGCACTATCACAATATGCTTCATATACTTTATACTTTGTCCTTGCGCGGTTGACGAAATCAATAAAATCATTCTGCAATTGGTCTGGATTAATTCGTTTCTTGCAATAATACTCATCCAAAACTACCACCTGCTTATACCCTTTTGTAAATCCTGTAAGGGTAAAAGAATGAGCCGACTTGGTACCACCAAAATCGACTCCTATTACTGCATACATTATTTCATGTTTCAAGTTGTTTGATTGGTCTCTTTCTTGCAGCCATTTATCGGTTATTAAGAATTCATTCTTGTTGTCAGCAAATTGTTGATATATCAACCCGTCTGCTGCAACCCATAAGCCTAAGATAAAGCGTTTATAAAATACACTTCCCGTTTTCCAAGCCCGTTGATATCTAGCTATAACCGCTTTTGAAAGTGTAAAATTATCTTGCATCTTAAAATGCAATCTGTATACCTTCTTCTCTTTTATCTTATCTACGAATTCTCTTTTAATATAATTGTATGGGCTTCCTGGATTGCAGTTCATCCAGACCTTAGCGCCCGCTACAGAACATCTTCCAATCATCTGGTCGATAAAACTTTGTGGAAAAAGCGCCGCTTCATCCGCATATGCTCCTGCTGCTGTTAAACCTTGAAGTGCATCTTGTGATGCTTCTGTGTTAGCACCATATAGATAATACGTATTACTGCCTATCTCTAATCTTGCATCGGTTCCTGAACGAATATATGTGTATGGCCACCCCCACGCTTCCAACATCTGAAGCATAGGTCTAATAACATTCTTTTTTAACGCCCCCATGGTCTTACCTGCTAATATAAATGACTCCCCATCGAACATCTCTTGAGACCATGTTAAAAAGCCATTAATACAAGCAATAGTCTTTCCTGATCTGATTGCTCCATCTGCTATGACAAAATCATTGTTCGCAGATACAAGACCCGGTCGCCACCAGTACATTAATCTTTTTTGTTGGGGCGAAAATGGCTTGAATTTAAATTTACTCGGTTTCTTCTGTTTCTTCGCCATTATTCTCGTCTCCTACATCATTACCAAATAAATCATGTAACTCTTCTTCGGTTGGTCTTAATGCTTTCAAGAATGCTTCAATGTTTTCTGAATTATCAACATCTCCATTCTCCATTTCTTTATTTGCAGATTTCGTTCTCGCTTTCAACAACTCAATCCTAGCCTTCTGCTCCTCTGTCGCAAGCTCATAGTTCTTGCACAGCAACTCATCGTACTGCTTAATCATAGAGCGTAACTCCCCTTGAGCACGTGCTTGAGCTTTCAGGAAGTTCGCTTGCTTATCCCACGCTTGTTGCACTTCCCAGCGTTCCCCACACACATTACCAGACTTTTCTTCAATCTTAGTAGTTGTACTGTCATCAATATCCTTTACGTACATAATCTTCTGTGCACGAATGATTGCAGCATATGCGATTTGTATCTGCCCCCAGAGTACGTCTAGCGGGTCGAGTGACATATCTTCGATTATCGACAACGTATCACTAGGTAGATGCTTACAAAACAACCCGTGTCGTTCAGCATGCTTATTACCAGGTGGTCCTGTTGCGTTCTTGTTCCCAGGTTGTCCCCCACGACGTTTTTTCGCAACGTTGCGTTTCTGATTCTTTTGCAACGTTGCACTTGTATCTTGTCCAAATTTATATCTATTTTTCCAACTCCGAACGGTGCCTTCTGACACGTCCAGCTTCTTTGCTATATCAACCAGCAGCATTCCCTGGTTAAAGAGATCTTCTGCTAAATATGATTCATCACTTCGTTTCTTTGGCAATCACCTCACCTCTGTTCTTTATTTATTTCAAAGTAAATGGTCCATGCTGGACTCGAACCTGCAACCTGTCGGTTATGAGCCGACTGCTCTAGCCGTCTGAGCTAATGGTCCTTGTTTTAGGGTATAAAAAAGACACCCGAAGGTGTCTAGTTATTTGTTGATTTTTAAATGTGCGAACAGAAACGACAAACAAAAAACACCCAGATTACTCTGGATGTCTCTAGTGCACCACAACTGTGCCATACCTTTGTTAAGGATTTCGAAAATGGAAAAAATCAAATGATTCATCGGAAGAATCTTCAATTTCGTCACTGTAATAATAACATACTTTTTTGTTTAATTTATTTAATCTTTTAATTGCTTCGAAATCAATTGCGACACTCTCCCCTTAGAATATCCCACCTGCTCTCCTGCTCGTTCGTATGTGGTTCCATCTACAAATACCAGTTCAAACAATTGCCTCACGGTACTATCTGGAATGGCTGCTATGTACTGCTCTATTTCTAACACTAGCTGATTGATTTCTTTCAATCTATTTTCTTTAGCTCTTATTAGCTTAGATAAAGCATCTTCTTTTATTGGATCATTCATCTGTACAGTCGTCCTGACTTCCGTATAGGGGAAGTCACTACTCGACCCAGTAACCTTCCCCATAACTTCCGGTACACTATCTTTCCTATCGTACAAGATGTCTAATTTTCTCTCAAGCATCTTTATTTCCCTCTTGAGTGCTCCGTATTGCCTTAATCGTTCTATCGTCACCTGCACTCCTC
>JAWXVA010000190.1:0-3226 GCA_044425815.1 Eubacteriales bacterium | reverse complement strand
TTTTCTTTATGAAAACTACCAATTCTATCTGCTGCATAATATAAGTCACCTGTTGCAGGAACAAAAACCACTCCCAAAATCACTCTTTGATCCTGTGCGAGCGCAATATTAACAGTAAATTCTCCATTTCGTTTGATAAATTCCTTGGTTCCATCCAATGGATCAACAATAAAGCAAAACGGATTCTCTCTCCTGCTTTTATCATCTTTTTCCTCTTCTGAAAGTATTGCAAAGTTAGGATAGCATTGACGTAAACCTGTTATAATCACATCATTAGCCCGCTTATCTGCCATAGTTAGCGGAGAATCATCTTCTTTCTTTTCTACCTGTGTGAATAACTCTTGATCATTGTATACTTCCATGATTTCTTCACCCGCTCGAATTGCTAAATCGCAGCAAACTTCTAAAATTTCTTCTAATTTTATTTGTGAATCCATGATTTTTCCCCTTATGCCCTTAATCTAGATTTGGTTTTCACCATTATCTTCTATAACAATGTATTTCTTGTAGATACTTTCAACACTTTTTGCGAATTGATCAATCGCATATTTTTCCACTCCCGTTTTTGCATTTACCGACATAACTCCCTTATTTTCTACGGTCATAAAGCAATCTAACTTCGTCAAAAATTCTTCACTATTTTCAAAACCATATCCATTGACACCTTCGAATAATACACCTTCAAGACATTCGTCTATTTTACAGAGAAGTGGTGTACCACTTGCTAGCGCTTCTATATATGTCAGTCCTTGAGTCTCGCTAGTAGATGCCGATACAAAAATATCTGCCATTTTATAATAAATCGCTATTTCTTCTGGTTCTATCATCCCTACGAACCGCACCTTCTCTTCTACTCCTAGCTTTTGGACCATTTCTTCAAGATGTGGTTTATATGGTCCATCCCCTACAATAAGTAGCGTCACAGGCTTTTCTTTTAATTCCGATACATTTTGAATTAACTCATCTATATTCTTTTCTCTTCCTATTCTACTAACAGATACCATTACGATATCGTCTAGGGAAATACCATAACGCATTTTCAAATTATTTATCGTTTCTATCCCTATTGGTTCTGAAAATCGTTCAAGTGAAATACCACTTGGAATGATAGCCAAATCACAATCCACTCCATAACCTTCTATCACCTTTTTGATTTTGGTCGTCGGAGTAATTATACATTCCACTCGTCTACCAACTGAATTCGTTCCTATTATGGCTGCCAATTTTGCCACTCGCTTGCTAAGTGACATGTAATGTGCGTAATCTTCATACAACGTATGATACGTATGTACCATCGGAATGTTATTTTTCTTAGCGATTCTTTTCGCAATGGAAAAGGTACTAAATTCAATTTGTGTATGAATAATATCTGGTTTCCAAATGGAAATATCTTCAATTTCTTTCGTCATATGTCCACTTGTTATCCGAACTTCAGGATAAAAAACACTAAAATCATACGAGCCTATGTAATATACCCCATCTTCAAAAATTGTTGTTTTTGAATTTGCTAGTGCAAGAATTCGAACTTCATGTCCCAGCTTTTCAAGCCCTTGCCTTAAATTAATCACCGATGTTACAACACCGTTTACGAGCGGCTTATATAAATCTGTCGCAATAAGTACTTTCATTTATAATTCCTCTTTTATCTTCTTTCTATACTTTGTATATTATAACCTCGCAATTCCATAAAATCCACTTTTTTTTTCGTGCCTTTTAAAAAAGTCATTTTATGGACACAATTAGCTCAAATTTATTTTTAAATGCAAAAAAAGAGCCCTCGACCATCTACTAATTCTTAGTAGATGGTCAACAGCCCTCTATAGCTTTATTCTATTACTATAATTTCTTTTGTTGCAGTATTGAAATTTTCAAATCCATCTTCAGTAACTACCAAGATATCTTCGATTCTGATTCCATATTCGCCTATTCTGTAGATTCCTGGCTCTATAGAAAATACCATACCTTTTTCTAAGTTTCTCTTATTGCTTTGTTTGATGTCTGGAGCTTCGTGTACGGAGTATCCTAATCCATGACCTAATCTAGTCACAAATGTTTTTCCATATCCAGAAGAATCAATGATATCTCTAGCAGCCTTATCCACTTCTGGAATATAAGCACCTTCTTTTACTTTACTCTCTGCTGCAAGCACAGCGTCAAGTACGTAGTTATACATTTCTCTTTCTTCCTCTGTAATTCCACCTACAAACACTGTTCTTGTCATATCAGAACACATGCCGTTCCAAGTACAACCAAAGTCTAATAATACAACATCTTTTTCTTTAACCACACCTTGATTTCCGCCGTAATGTGGGTATGCTCCATTAGGTCCTGCACAAATCAAAGTAAATCCTAATCCTGCACCTCTCTTTAAGAATGCATCATTGATAAAATTCTCAATATCTCCTTCTGAAACGCCAGGTTTGATAAATTTGATTACTTCTAAAAATACCTCTTCTGTAATCTTTCCAGCTATTCTAAGGTTCTCAATATCTGCTTCATTTTTAATAATACGTACATCTTCAAGCAAAGGTTTTCCATTTACAAATTCAACATCTAGCCCTTTCATTATATCAAGAATAATACAAGCTCTTTCTGAAGAGTTCACTCCGATTTTCTTGCCCATCAATCCATAGTCTTCAAATGCTTGTTTCACTGTGTCCATGTATCCATCGCCGTCAAACCAACCGTAAACTTTGATATCTTCTCCTAACACTTCTTGCATTTCATCCACTGTCAAGAGATTACAGATATAAAAATATGTACCATCTGCTTTCACTATTAGTGATTGAAATCTTTCGCAAATAACTGGTGAAAATCCAATTAAAAACTCCATTTCCTCTGATGGTGCGATTAAAATAGCATCCATTTCAGCCTTCTTTAACAACTCTGTAATTCTTCCTAAATATTCTTTCTTCATACGTTCCTCCTTAGGTGTATTTTCTATATCTCATTGTAATTCTATAGATAGAACTTGTCAATATTAACAATCAATTTCTATGATAAGTTGCTGTTCGAGTCATTATATACAATTCAATTTTCTCCTTGGCGTTATGTGCTAGTGCTCTGCTCCGTTCCCATGTATGACAAGATATTATAAATCTCCATAAAAAAAAAGATGAGAATAATCTCATCTTTTTTTAGAATTTAATTAGTCAACTTCCTTCTCATCCTACGAGGTTTCGCAGCTTCTGCGCCTAAGCGCGCAATTCTATTCTTCTGATACGAT
>JAWXVA010000050.1:0-18328 GCA_044425815.1 Eubacteriales bacterium | reverse complement strand
CAGGAGTATATTATCGGCTCTTGCAAATATAAAAATAAGTGCGTAGGGATTGAAGAATTAGAACGATTACAAGAGTATGCAAAAGTATTTGGTAAGGGAACGAAATATTATTATTATATTTTTTCAAAGGGTGGTTTCACAGAAGAATTACTCGAATATAGTGAAAATAAAGATGTGGAATTATTAACTTTAGAGGATATGTATAGAAGTGATGGTACCTAGAGGAGAAATGATTTGAAGAGATTTAGAATAAAAATGATAGATGTATTCGTTATGCTAGTGGGGATGTTTTTGCTAGTAGGCTGTAGTCAGAATACGAAAGAAACTAGTGTGGATTTCTTCGCGATGGATACGTATATGAGCCTCAGTGCAACGGGAGCGTCTAGTGAAGAGACAATTAGTCAGAGTAGAGCGTTTGTGGAAGAATTAGAAGCAATGATTTCAAGAACCAATGAAACAAGTGAAATATATGAGTTGAATCACAGTAATGGGGAAATCGTTACTGTGAGTGATACTACATATGAAATTATTCGTATTGCAGTAGAATGTGCGGAGCAGACAGATGGCGTATTTGACCCGACAGTATGTGCGATTACTGATTTGTGGGGAATAGGAACGGAGAATGCACGGGTGCCAAGTGAAGAAGAGATAGCAGAAGCGCTAGAAACGGTTTCGTATAAAAATATAGTGTTACTTGAAGAAAATGGTGTGCAGCTGTTAGAGGGGGCACAAATTGATCTTGGTGCAATCGGCAAAGGCTATGCGGCAGATGAGATTCGTGCTATCTATGAAGATAATGCGATTGAGAAAGGAATTATAGCACTTGGTGGCAATGTATATATGGTGGGAGAGAAAGAGCAGAATACATCGTGGAGTGTAGGAATTGTAGATCCAGATGCGGATGGAGAGTATAGCATAGGGGTTCAAGTAGTTGATAAGTCGGTGGTGACAACAGGTGCGTATGAAAGATATTTTGAACAAGATGGTGTGATTTATCATCATATCTTCAATACACAGACAGGATATCCGACAGAACAAGATGTGAAGAGTGTTACAGTAGTTTCAGAGAATTCAACACTTGCAGATATTTATGCCACAGCCCTATTTGCAATGGGATATGAGGAAGCTATTTCTTTTGTTAATCATCAAGAATCGCTAGAAGTAATTATTATACGGGATGATAATCAGGTCTATGCGAGCGCAGGAATTAGAGATAGTGTGACATTGGATGAGAAATATGTACTAGATGAGGACTGTTTAGAATAAGGATGAGATGAGATGGAAAAATATAGTCAGAATTTTGGGGTTAGTTTTCGAGATGTAGATATCACAGGACAGTTGACCATTAATACGTTGGTGGATTTCATGCAAGAAATCGCAAGACAGCACGCCCTTAAATTAGGTGTAGATTATTCTTCGTATGAAGATGATTATTATTGGATTGTAGTGCGAACAAAGGCAAAGCTTGATACTGCACCGAAGATAGGAGATAACATTAGAATTGAGACCTATATAGCAGGAACAGAACGATTATTTTCTGTAAGAAGATTTGACATTTATGATGAAGAGAATCAACTCTTGGGATATATTATTGCGTATTATTTGTTGATGAATAAGAGGAACCATAGACCAGTTAAGCTGAAGTCATTAGAGGGGAATGCGTCTATGTTTCAACAGCCTTATGAAGGGGAACCGCTTAAGAAGCCAGAGGAAGAACTAGAAGAAACCCTGAATGTTACAAAGCGTCTAGTCTACAGCAGTGATATTGATACCAATTACCACATGAACAATGCACATTATATTCGTTGGATTATGGACATGTTTTCAACAACAGAGCTAGAGAAAAAACGCATCGTCTCCATTCAGATTCAATACGTTAAGGAAGTTCTAGAAGGAAATGAAATTGAGGTAATAAGAGGTCAAGAAGCAGAAGGGAACGTTACAATAGTAGGGAAAGGTAAGGATGGTACGACACATTTTATCAGTAGTGTACTTGTAGAGGCACGCTAGAAAGGGAGGCAATATGGACATTAATCGAGTATTACAAGAACTGGATCAATTGTTTTCAACACATAAGATAAAAGAAGTTGAGGGATTTTTATTAGAGAACATTGCGTGTGCTAAATCAGAAAAAGATGTGAATAGTCAAGTGACATTGATGAATGAACTTATTGGTTACTATAGAGATTTGAGTGAATATCAGAAATCCATTGATGTTTGTCAAACTGTTATGGAAGTATTGAACAAATCAGGATTAGTAGGCACCATCCCATATGCGACTACATTACAGAATATTGCAAATGCGCTTCGGGCAGCAGGTCAGTTAGAGGCATCTATGATTTATTATAATCAGGTCTTTGGATTATACCAGAATCAATTAGAACCAAACGATATGCGTTATGCTAGTCTAAGTAATAATATGAGCTTATTGTATCAAGAGATGGGGGATTACGAGAACGCGTGTATTTGCTTGGAAAAAGCACTTTCTATTGTTATGCAGCACCCTGAAAGAATTATTGAAGTTGCAACGACACATACGAATTTGGGCATGTCTTTATTGAAGCTTTGTCAATATGAAGAAGCGATGCAGCATATCGTGAGAGCATTAGATATATTTGAAAGAGATGTGGAGAAAGATTACCATTACAGTGCAGCACTTGCTGCTATGGCAGAAGCAAAATTTATGGCAGGAAGATTAGAAGAAGCTGCTTATTATTATGCGGAGGCAATGAAAGAAATTGAATATAATGTGGGTCAGACACAAGGGTACAAGATTATGGAGCAGAATTTAAAGATGGTTTACGAGCAATTGGGATATGTACCAAGTGTTGTAAAAGAATACAATTCTGGGTTAGCACTGTGCGAAGACTTTTACAAAGAATATGGGGTTCCGATGATTCGGCAGCAATTCCCAGAGTATGAAGGAGTCATTGCAGTAGGATTAGTCGGGGAAGGTTCTGATTGTTTTGGCTTTGATGATGAAATATCAAGAGACCATGACTTTGGACCAGGATTCTGTATGTGGCTCACAGATGCAGGGTATGATGAGATTGGAATACCCTTGCAAGAAGCGTATGACGCATTGCCAACCGTATTTATGGGAATTAGGAGAAAGAATAGTCCGCAAGCAGGAAAGCGAGTAGGGGTATTTCGCATTCGCGATTTCTATGAACGGCTAATTGGAACAACAGATGTCCCAGAATCTAATCAGCAATGGTTGTTCGTGGAGGATTATCAATTGGCAAGTGTTACCAATGGGCAAGTATTTCGCGATGACCTAGGTGAATTTACTAGAATAAGAAAAGGATTATTAGCATATTATCCAGAATCTGTTTATGTAAAAAAAGTGGCACGAGAAGCAACGTTAATGGCACAGACAGGACAATATAATTATGGGCGCATGCTGCAGAGGATGGATCGGGTGACAGCTCATATTGCATTAATAGAATTTATTAAGCATACCATGAGAATTACGTATTATCTTAATCGGGTATATGCACCATTTTATAAATGGCAATACAAAGGGATGTGTAAATTATTGGTACTACAACAGATTCCAGAATTGATATATGAACTTCAAGAATTGCGTGTAGGAGATGAAAGAGTACCGATTCTTATTGAGCAGATTGCAGAATTAATCGTAGCACAGATGAAGGTGCAAGGACTAACATATGGAGAAGATACCTATTTAGATAGCCATACGGCGTCAATACTCGCAAGTATTGAACAGAAAGAGCGGTTGCATATTACGAAGAAAAGTAAAGAAGAATTGGTTGAAGAAATTGTATGTTTAGAATGGGAAACATTTGATAAAGTACAGAATCAGGGTGGTTGTAGAGCGGATTGTCAAGATAACTGGGATACATTTTCTATCATGAGGAAAAGTCAATTCTTGGCATGGAATGAAGAGTTACTACAGAGCTACCTAAGTGATTTCACAGCAGCAAATGCACGCGGCTGGAATATGATTACTGAGAAATACGGACGTATGATGTGCAGTACAGATCCGGAAGAATATGAGAAATTAAAAGGGTATTTTCCAGAGATATCTGAACAAAAGGCTATGATTATCGAAGAAATTGTGAAGGTACAAGTAAGTTGGATGGAGACATTTGCGGAAGAATATCCGAAGATTACTGCCGGGGCAAGAAGCATTCATACAGCAGAAGATACTGTATTTAACACTTCTTATGAAACGTATCTACGTGGAGAACTAGGAACATATAGTGACCACACGATAGCGTTATATGGCAGATTTATTGTGAAATTATTTCAACAAGAAGAGAATCTAGCGAAACAGATTATTACCAATACAGCATTGTTGTATGGATATCAAGATCTTGATGATATGGAACAACGATTATAAGTTGGTGGATATCAGAAACTGTGGGAGTTACACAATTCCCATAAACCACTCAACTGTAATGGCTACAATGACAACCAATAAAGAGATAGTGAATCCATGCAGCATAGGTGCAATACCAGATTTTCGCATTTCTTTAAAGCTGGTGTTCAATCCGATGGCAGCAAGTGCGGCAACCATCAAGAATTTACTTAATTCTTTTGCCATGGCAGACACTTCAACTGGAATGATTCCAAAGCTATTTACGATAGCGAGTCCAATAAAACCTAATATAAACCAAGGGAAGAGCGAGAAGAAATTGATTTTTTTTCTTGCTTTTTCTTGTTCATTAGAAACAGTGCTATTAAGTAGTGCCTCTTTTTGTTTTACGCGAATATTAATATAGGCGAAAATTAATACGACGGGGATGATGGACAATGTTCTTGTAAGTTTTACCATTGTGGCGAAATCTCCAGCTGCTTCACTGTACGCATATCCAGCAGCAACAACACTAGAGGTATCATTCACAGCAGTGCCAGCCCAGAGTCCATAGGCCATATCGCTTAGATTGAGCCAAGTACCTAGAAAAGGAAAGAGGACAATCATAGCCATGTCAAATAAGAATGTAGCGGACATTGCGTAGGCGATATCACTATCGTCAGCTTCAATCACAGGGGAGATTGCCGCAATAGCAGAACCGCCACAGATTCCAGTTCCAGCAGAAATTAAGTTCGATAATTTCCAGTTTAATCCAAAGGCTTTCCCGATGAAATAGCCACCACCAAAACATGTAAGAAGTGTAAAACACATGACAGTTAAGGAAAGGCGTCCGACAGTCAGAATCGTCTGGATGCTAAGAGAAGCGCCAAGAAGTATAATTGCGAACTTAAGCACTTTCTTAGAAGTAAATTTAAGTCCCGGAGTTAAGGTACTAGGTTTCCAAAATGTATTTAGTATCATACCGATAAATAGTGCGATGACAGATCCTCCTATTAAATGGATGGGTAAAAGATTTTCAATAAATTGTGCACAAAATGCAATGAGTATTGCTACGATAAATCCAGGTAATATTGTGGTTACTTTTTCTAAGTGTTTCATATAAGTGATTCCTCTTTCTTTTTAGTGGCTAAAATAGCTGTCGTTATTGTTCTCATTGATTCTAGCACAAAGATAGTGTAAAATAAAAATAATCATTCATTATATATTGATAAATATTTCTTATTGATAAATGGGCTTAAGGAGAAAAGGAGTTATGCCATGCTAGATAACAGGATTTATACATTTCTAGAATTATGCAAAGTAATGAATTACAGAAAAACTGCAGAGAAGCTTAATATGACACAACCAGCAGTTACGCAACATATAAAATACCTAGAAGCAGAATATCAGTGCAAATTATTTGAGTACCACTCGAAAATCTTATCTAAGACGGAGAAGTGTATCGAGTTAGAACAGCATGCACGTGCATTAGTGTATGCTGATAATGCAATGCTTCATAAAATTTCGGAAAGCCCAGTGATAACGGTCGCCATTGGAGCGACAAAAACAATCGGGGAATATACGATAGAGGATACGATGTTGCGGTTGCTCCAACAAGAAGATGTAGAATTACATCTGATTATAGATAATACGAAGCATTTATTGGAGAAGTTAGATAATCTGGAACTAGACTTCCTAATGCTAGAAGGGTATTTTGACAAGAATAGCTATGGGTATAAGCCGATTAAGAAAGAACGAGTCATAGGGATATGTGCGAAAGAGCATCCGTTTGCAGGAAAAGAAGTGGAATTGCAAGAGGTGTTTAAAGAGCATTTAATTATGAGAGAAGAAGGATCGGGAACAAGGTCGGTTTTTGATCATTTCCTAGAAGATAGAAATTACTCAGTAGATTCGTTTGTAAGGAAGTCCGTAATCAGCAGTTATAAATTGATAGAGAAAGCAGTAAAGACGAATTTGGGGATATCTTTTGTCTATGAGGCAATCGCAGAAGAAGAGAGATTTGGGGTATTTACGATAAAAGACAGTGAAATTACACATGAATTTAATTATGTGTTCTTGCAAAATGTTTTAGTCGACAAGTTGTTTGAACGACTAAATATAGAAGGGGATTGGAAAATATAATGATAAAGTATTTGAAATGTTTAAGTAGATTCGAACTAGGACTCTGGATTGTTTCTCTCATTGTAGTAAGTGGTTCCTTTCTACTGAGTCAGAACTTTTACTTTCCTACGCTCATCGCTTCACTAATTGGAGTTACAGGACTGATATTTGTGGCAAAAGGGCATGTTGCAGGGATGGTAATTACAGTAATATTTAGCATCTTGTATGGATTTATATCGTGGCAATTTGCATATTATGGGGAAGTGATTACCTATCTTGGAATGACAGCACCGATGGCAATAGTAGCCATGATTGCATGGATTAGAAATCCTTTTAAACAAGGGGAAAATGAAGTTGCAATTGCGAATATGGATAGGGATAAAGTGATGAAATTAATTCTTTTCACGACACTTGTAACGATTGCATTTTATTTTATTCTAGGATATTTTCATACAGAGAATTTAGTGTTTAGTACATTATCAATCACGACAAGTTTTGCGGCCGTTTATTTGACATATTGCAGAAGTGCAGCCTATGCTCTTGCATATGCACTAAATGATATCGTGTTAATTGTTTTGTGGATACTTGCTACAATGGAAGATACTGCATATTTAACGATGGTAGTATGTTTCTTGATGTTTCTGGTAAATGATTTTTATGGATATTACAATTGGATGAAAATGAAGAAGAAACAAGAAAAACAGGGATGATTGCAAGCGAATAGTGGAAAAATCTCAATTGCAAAACTTAAGAAGATATGATAAAATTCTTAGGTATTCACAAATTTAAACCTTATATATAGAAGAATCTGAAGAACTATATAAGTTACTAGAAGGTATAGAGAATAGGATGAATTGAAAGAGGTGGAGATTTGTTTGAACCGAAGATTGTAGTAATCGATGGATGTGGTGGCGGAATGGGAAAGGCCATTGTTGAGAAACTAAGAACTTCTATGCCACAAGCAAATATCATTGCAATTGGAACGAATCCATTTGCGACACAGACTATGATGAAAGCGGGCGCATCACTTGCTTATACGGGTGAAGAGAGTATCAAGAAGTTTGCTATGGAGGCGGACTTGATTATGGGCGTTATGGGAATCTTGATTCCGAATGGACTAAAAGGGGAATTGACATCAGATATGGTACTTGCTATTACAGCCAGTAAAGCGATGAAAGTGCTAGTACCGATGAATCGATGTGGGATCAAAGTACCAGTAGATGACGAACCATTAAGTGTACATATTGATTCAGCTGTAGAGCTTGCTATAGAAGAATTGAATAGACTTTAAGTAGGATTTTAAGAAAGATTTTAAATAATAATTTTAATAATTAACCACGAAGGTTAATGAGTTTCAGTAAAGGAGATTCATTGGTTTGCGTGGTTTTTTTATATTAAGAACAAACATCAAAGGAGAGAGCATTATGACAAACAACAAAAAAATTGTATTATCAGGATTTTTTCTAGCACTGGCAATGATATTACCAGGTGCGATTGGAGCAGTTAACCCAGTAGTAGGAGAGGCGATTTCACCTCTACATATTCCAGCGTTACTATGTGGATTTGTCTGTGGAAAGAAACATGGATTTATGGTAGGATTCTTCATACCTATATTGAAAGTTATGATTTATGGAGTCCCAATGTTATTTATTGCAGTTCCAATGTGCTTTGAACTTGCAATGTATGGATTCTTGACGGGATTACTTATTGAGAAATTAGGGTATTCAGTAAAGAATGTCTACATTAGCCTTATTTTAGCGATGCTTGGCGGTAGAATTGTGTATGGAATCTGTACATACTTCATTACAACATTTGCGCTATTAGGTTCAAGTGGTGGAGCGTATACGCTAGCAATATTCTTGGCTTCAGGTGCAATGCTTGGCGGAATTGTAGGAGCAATTTCTCATATTGTTATCGTACCGAGCATTATATTTGCATTAGAGAGAGTGCGAGTTTATAGCCGCAAGGAAGCATAAGAACAGATATGTCGTTTATAAGTCAGAGCACAATATCAGCAATATCTTTATTAGAGAACAATATCAGCAATATCTTTAATATGAAAAGTGTGGAAGTAGGCAGATTCTTTTGGAATCCATAACGTTTCAAATTGTTGGAATCTTTCTGCGCCCACACGATGAATAAGCCTTTGTTTTTGAGTAGTAGCATCTATTTCAAGATAGATTTTCTTCGTATAGATAGAGCGGAAATCCAGTCTGAGACAGTACGAGCCCTCAATAACAATAGGCTTATTATTATTTATAGTTATGTTGTCTGTGTAGTCCATGATTTCACAGCTAAACTTACGATAAGTAAAAGGTTTCTGTGAACGGATACCGTGGATAACTTCAGATAAAAAGCGTTCGTAGTGTACGTTGCCACCGATTTCTGCAAGTCGTTCAGGTGTACGTATATCTAAAGGCAGAAAGAAATCATCTAAATGAATCACATCAATATCATATGCAGCGGAAAGTCGCGCAGCAAGGGTACTCTTACCCGAACCGCAAGGACCATCTATGCCGAAGATGTCAGTAGGGTTTAGCTGAAGATTGTCTATGAATTGAGTGATTGTAGAATGCATGGTAATTGTCCGCCTCTCAGTTATTATTATTAACATAGTTATATAAGATAGTGAAAACTGCTCTAACTACTCTATATGGTAGTTTACTATACTTGAAAGTGTTTGCAAACTGAAAAACGTAAAAACCATACCACTTATGTGTATAATCTTACCACTTACTCTGATTTGATACATTATGAAAAGATATATGATAAACTGAACGTGTAGCAAGAGAGGAGGCATACGATGAAGATAATCCTAGATGTACAAGAAAATTTAGAAGAAGATGAAATTCGAATTCATTGTAGAGAATTGAATGATGAAATCATGGAGATTCAGAAATATTTGCAATCGGCAGTTTCAAAAAGAAGAGAAATTGTTGTGTATAAGGATGAAAATGAATATTATCTATCATTGAATGATGCCTTGTTTTTTGAAACAGCGGGGCGAGAAATTATGCTGCATACAGAGGAGAATGCATTTCTGGTAAAGTATAAATTATACGAATTAGAGGAAATGCTACCAGACAATTTTGTGAGAATATCTAAATCTACTATATTAAATGTCTCCAAAGTGTATGCGATTAACAGAAATGGTGTAACAAATGGAATGATTGAATTTCATAATACACATAAGCAAGTTGCTGTCTCGAGGATGTATTATAAGAACTTTAGATTCAGATTAGAGAAGAAAAGGAGATAAATAAGATGGGTAATGTTTCGAAAAAATTGGTTGGTGTTGGTTTTATACTGGTAGCGATAGGATATATCATGTCCGAGATGGGCTATTTAGCTGGATTTAATTTCACTACAGTAATATTAGGAATAGCATTTGCGGCAGGTGCTGTAGCAGGCGCATTGGATAAAAGGGTGAATCAAGTGATTTTCTGTATCGGTTTATTCTATTATGTTACACAAGAAGCATTGTCTTTACCAGAACTATCATTGTGGGTAGTGCTTGTAAGCTGTACATTGATTGGATTAGGATGGGCTTTGTTGTTTGAGAAAAAAAAGCCGATTAATAGAACAAATACGTATACGAATCAGACAAAGGATGCAAGCCAAGAGACATCTCCTGGATATGATAGAGTGAGTGTGTTTTTCGGAGAATCAGAGAAATTTATCAATACAAAAAGATTTGAATATTTATCATCAAATGTAATTTTTGGAACGGCTAAAATATATTTCGATGAGTCGCAAATGTTAAATAATACTGCGAAGGTTGATGTAAACGTAATTTTTGGTGACACTACATTATTTGTCCCTAAGAATTGGGAAGTGGATGTGAAAGTAGTTCCAGTATTTGGAGAATGTTCAATAAGGGGACATCAAGGAACATTTGATAAACATTTGGTAGTAAATGGAAGTGTAATATTCGGTGAATTACAAGTAATCTATATATAAAGAAGGATGGAGCTTATGAAAATTATATTAGCATCTGCGTCCCCAAGGCGTAGAGAATTATTAGAACAAATAGGAATGGAATTTGAAGTGATTACTAGCGATGTAGAAGAAGTCTACACTAGTACAGAACCAGAAGAAATCGTGAAAGAATTGGCATTATTAAAAGCATTTGACGTGGCACAAGTTCAAGAAGGACATTGCGTAGTAATCGGAGCAGACACTGTAGTGGTACAAGACGGTAAAATATTAGGAAAGCCAAAATCGGAAGAAGAAGCATTTGAGATGCTAATGGCATTACAAGGAAAAGACCACTTAGTATATACTGGAATTGCGATGATTGAATGCATAGAGAGTGAAGTTCCAACAAGTTTCACTACAGAAGAGGAGTTGGAGATAGACGATTTTGATGATGAAGGAATCGAAATCGAGACAACCTTTGAACTAACCAATCATGCTATAGGCACGAGAGTATATGTTATGCCAATGACAGAAGAACAGATTCGAGAATATATTGCAACGGGGGAACCGATGGATAAGGCAGGCGCCTATGGAATCCAAGGACGATTCGCAGCACATATCGAAGGAATTGAGGGCGACTACTATAATGTGGTGGGGCTACCAGTTTCTTATGTATATGGAAGGATGCAGCAGATTTTCGAATCCAATAAGTAATATTCAGCTAGAGTGATACCATGTGGTTTACAGGTATATTAATATACTCTTGTCATATGGGCATCCATCTCTATCTATGACCGCGAAAGTCTTACACTTCTTGCGACATCTATTTGTTCGCTCACGCAAAACTCGTGCTACGCACTCAGACAGTTGCTTGTCGCTCGCAATTAGTCGCAACGCGTGTTTCAACTTTTTATGCGAATGTCATTTATAGAGATGGATGCCCATATTTCAAGAGGTTTAGTCCCTGCAAACTCCCACGGCGATATTATAGCTTCATCCCGATATATTTCAATTTGCCACGTTGCCAATGAAGCTAGGGATATTGTACTTGATATACGGATGATAAATTTATAGTTTGTATAATGCAGAAAAAGCGCCCACTATCCATTAAAAAACATTCACGTTAGAATGCTGTATATTTCTGTTTTTAGCTACAGGTGATAAGCAACTGTTTGAGTGCGTAGCACGAGTTTTGCTTGAGCCTGTAAATAGGCGAAACAGAAATATACAGGTATTCCGTGTTTTTTGTTGGATCGTGGGCACTTTTGCGTATAATTATAATGGATTACAGAAATTTATCATTTGTAAACCACATGATATCACTCTAGCTGAATAATCTCAGAATCTAAGACAACACTTCTTAACAACTCGAAAGACATAGGACCTGCATCGAGTACAGCTTTATGAAAACGAATTTGACTGAATTCCTCTCCCCAAGTTTCAATACAGTCTCGTTTTAATTCTAATAATTCCACATATCCCAGATAGTATTTTAAATAATTGCTTGGTGTTGCTAATATTAATGCATAGATTTGTTCTATGGTAGTGCTGTCTGTAATGCCATAAGTTTGGTAGAAATCGATTGTGTCAGCAAGATTCCAACCTTCGTAGTGAATCCCTAGATCTGCATAGGCATATAAGCCTAACATGAGTGAGGAATTTTTCTGCAAGATAGTATTAATAGGAGCAATTAAATCGCTTAAGTAGTAAGAACACATTTCTGCATATGTTGCCCACCCTTCAGAATAGCCGCCGTAGTTAAATATACTTCGGATAGGGTCAGGAGTTTGACTAGCGAAATAGGTAGTTTGATACAAATGGCCAGGATACCCTTCATGAGCAAGTGTTGTATATAAAGATACATTATCAGTCATTTGCAATCCATTAATATAAATGGTGTTCTCATAAGTGTTATCTATTGGCGGAATTAGATAAAAAGCAGGGCTTAAATAGGGTTCCATTTCCGTTGGAACAGATTTTATTGTTGTGGTAACGGAAGCAGGAGTTGGAAATGTAGTTGCAATAGAATCTTTCAAATCAAAAAGAATTTCATCATAGGAACTATAAGAAATCATTTCATCAGCGGAGGATAGATCAGGAAGCGGAAGTTCAGCAGATAAATCCGTTAAATCTTGCAATAATTGAGTTTCGATTAAAACTTGAATTTCGGAAATGGATCGAGAGGAACCAACATTGCTTTGGATAAGCTGCGCATAATAAGCACGACCATTTGTGTAATAGCATAATCCCATATCATTACAGCCAGTATCACGAAAAGATTCTAATCCATCTCGTAAAAGTTCATATGCGGGAATAGCATAGGTTTGAATGGTCTCTTCATTGAGTAAGCGAAAAGTAGTACGCTCTTCATCAGTTAAAGTTGAGACGGATTCAATACGAGAGTCAAATGTAGAAATCAAATAATTATCTTCCATATTAATAAAGACATTACAATCTTCAATAACACTGTCTAATTGCGTATTACTCATAAATAAGCCTTGTTCTGCTTTCGCTGATTCAAATAGTAGCAATGAATCGAAGTATTCAGGCATGGTGGAAAGTAGTTCCAGATATACCTCAATGTCATCCTTGCTGTTTAGTGGAAATTCTGCTAATATGACAGGTAATTGCGCTTGCAACCCGGTATAAGGAGTAAGGGGTTCATAATATAGAAGAAATGGAATAGAATTTTCAGTAGTGCCTAAATAATCCAGAATGACTTGATATGTAAGTTGATTCTCTACAGAGAGTTCTTCATATGATATGAAAGAAAGGTTAGCATATGAATTCTCGATAGCAAGCAAAGATGAAGTAGGTGTGGTTTCAAAAGAGCCAAAAGAAATAGGAGCATTCTCAAGATTCCAAGCACTTGGGTCTTCCAGTGTGAAATAAAGCGATAAGGTACTTTGAGATAACTCTTGTCTAACGAAATCTGAGGTGAAAGTAGTGAAAGCTTCATCAGCTGAAGAGGTGGTGCTATCTGAAGAGAGAGATGTGTTGTTAAAAAAAGAAGAACAACTGGTAGTGAAAAAAGAGGATAATGTTATAAAACAAATTAGAGTGATTATAGAAAAATGTGTATGTTGTGATTTTGAACGATTAATTTTAGTGAAAAAAATTTGCATAGTAACTCCGTGGCCTTTTTGTAAATATATGATAGTTTTAAGCTGTCTATGTGCGTAAGGCTAAAAACAAAAAGAATAATCCTCCTTATTGTAATTTGATATCATATACTTTGTTACCTCATCCATGTGGCTAATATTGCTAGTAGAAAATAATGGAACAATATCTATTTCTTGCACATGGAAGAATCCGAGCATAGCTTGTGCGATAGAATAGTTATTTTTTTTACATAAAGCATCTAGTTCGTTAGCAATGTTTATATTATTAATACTGTGGTATCCATGAGAATTATTTTCCACGGAGACTTGATTGATTAGCTTATGAAAAAATCCATTGCATAGAGAGGAGTATGGCATTAAAAGATTATTAGATTGCATGTGGTACTCTAACATTTCTTGGTCACATACTACCATTGTTGGATCGGATAGGGAGGTCATGTTTTTAACACCTATGTTGTACAAAGCCTGATTAGCTACAAACCCACGATAACCCATTCTAGCACAATAAGCATCTGCTTCTTTCATACGGGACGTTGTCCAATTAGAGCAAGCATAATAACGTAATTTTCCTTCTTTTCGAAAAGTTTCCATAGTATCAATTAATTCTTCAACAGTTTTGTTTGTATCGTCACGGTGGTAAAAATAGATATCAATATAGTCTGTTTGTAGTTTTTGCAAACTATGTTCAATATCACTACGCATCTCAGCTTTTGAAAGGCGACTCACATTCATGGAATCAAAGGAAGGGTGCCCGCCCTTTGTAGCAAGTATTATATCTTGACGATGCCCTCTATATGTAATCCAATCGCCAATTACCCGCTCAGAACGGGAAGTTTCACCAGGAATCCAATCAGAGTAAACACGTGCAGTATCAATGAAGTTACCATTTAAATCAATAAAATGTTCTAATAAATTATTAGCATCTAATCCATCCCATGACAAACCAGCTCTTACACAACCTAATCCCAGCAAACTTAATTCCAAATCAGTATCATTAATTTTGATTCTATCTTGCATGACTAAATCCCCCTAAAATCATTTCCTTAATTATATCAAATATTGAAATAAATAGCTATTTTATGATAGGAGAATAGTAATTGTATGAAATGAATTATTATACAAAAATCTTGCATAATTTCTAATGTAGTATTATAATCAAACACGTGCAGAATTTGCACAATATGTTTGAGCCGAAAATGGAATCGGCAGGAAGAGGGAAATTATGAAAAAGAGTAAATTAGTAATGTTAGCACTTGCAGGAATTTTAGCAATGTCTTTAACCGCTTGTGGAGGAGCAAGTGATGATGGTGAATTATCAACAGCAGTAGCGGGACAATTAACAATGGCTACGAATGCACAATTCCCACCATATGAGTATTATGAAGGAGAATCAATCATTGGGATTGATGCAGAGATTGCAGAAGCAATTGCAGAAAAGCTTGGATTAGAGTTAGTGATTGAAGATATGGAATTTGATTCAATTATTACAGCTGTAAAAGGTGGAAAAGCAGATATTGGACTTGCAGGAATGACAGTAACAGCAGAACGTGAAGAAGAAGTAAACTTTACAGAAAGTTATGCAACAGGAGTTCAAGTCGTTATTGTAACAGAAGATAGTGCAATCACATCGGTAGATGATTTATTTGCAGATGGAGCTAACAATGTAGTAGGTGTTCAACGTAATACAACAGGTGATATCTATGCATCAGGAGACATCGAAGATGCAGGACTTGGTACAATGGACAGATACAGCAAAGGTGCAGATGCAGTACAAGCTCTTACAACTGGAAAAGTTGATTGCGTAATCATTGATAATGAGCCAGCGAAAGCATTTGTGGAAGCAGTAGACGGAATCAAAATTCTTGAAACAGAGTATGTAACAGAAAATTATGCAGCAGCAATGAGCAAAGATAATGAAGCATTATACACAGCAGTGAATGAAGCATTACAAGAATTAATTGAAGATGGTACAGTTCAAGAAATTGTAGACAAATATATTACAGCAGAGTAATCTGAAAAGATATTTATACATAAGTTAGAAAATGCCCATCACTTATAGTGGTGGGCAAAAATTAGTATATAAGGAGAATTCTCAATATGAGTGAAGTAATGGAACAATGGTTGGCGTGTGCACCAGAATGGATGCTCAATAGTCCGGAAGGGTTAAATGAATTTTTTTATAAAATATTTAAGTGCTTTATTTATGATGACAGATATATGTTACTTGTCAAAGGCTTGCAAAACACTTTAATACTAACGTTTTTTTCATTAATTATTGGTGTGATATTAGGGATTGTTATCGCACTTGTGCGCGTGACATGGGATAAAAATAAAACCAGTGTTCATGGACTTCCAAAGTTATGTCTAGGCATGGGAAATACGCTTGCCAAAACGTACTTGACAGTGATTCGAGGAACTCCACTGGTTGTACAAATTATGATTATATTTTTCGTGTTATTAGCTTCAACTCGAAATAAAATTCTTGTAGGATGCATAGCGTTTGGGATTAATTCGGGAGCTTATGTAGCAGAGATTATTCGTGCAGGGATTATGTCAATAGACGATGGACAAATGGAAGCGGGACGTAGCATTGGATTTGGATATGTCTCTACTATGAGATATATTATTCTACCACAGGCATTTAAAAATGTGCTGCCTACACTTGGCAATGAGTTTATTGTATTAATCAAAGAAACAGCGGTTGTTGGTTATATCGGATTGTCTGATTTGACATATGCGGGAAATACAATTGGCGGAATTACATACGAATATCTCTATCCGCTTTTAGCGGTGGCAATGATATATCTTATCTTAGTGATAGCAATTACAACTTTGATCAATCGATTAGAAAGGAGACTACGTAACAGTGAAAGATAATTATATTGTAAAAACAGAAGGAATCAAAAAATGGTATAAAAACGGTGAAATCAAGGCGCTTGACGGAGTTGATTATCAGATTGAAAAAGGGAATGTTATCGTAGTTATCGGCCCATCGGGATCAGGGAAAAGTACCTACTTACGGTGTTTAAATTTATTAGAAGTACCAACAGATGGGAAGGTATACTTCGAAGGAATCGATATTACAAATCCAAAAATAAATATTAATATACATAGACAAAAGATGGGAATGGTCTTCCAACATTTTAATTTATTTCCACATATGACAATTATAGAAAATATGATATTGGGACCAATCAAGCTACTCGGAAAGACAAAGGAAGAAGCTGTGAGAAAAGCTATGCAACTTCTAGAACGTGTAAATCTAGCAGACAGAGCCGATGCATACCCTAGTCAATTATCAGGAGGGCAAAAACAACGTATTGCAATCGTAAGAGCGTTGTGCATGGAACCAGAAGTAATGCTATTTGATGAGCCAACAAGTGCGCTTGATCCAGAGATGGTAGGAGAGGTCCTAGAAGTAATGAAAGACCTTGCGCATAGCGGAATGACCATGGTAGTGGTAACGCACGAGATGGGATTTGCGCGTGAAGTAGGTGACCGAGTTTTATTTATGGATGGTGGAGCCATGGTAGAAGAAGGGACACCAGCAGAGATATTTGATGCTCCTAAGAGCGAGCGATTACAGGCGTTTTTAGCAAAAGTGTTATAGTAATGAACGGAAATAATTAAATATTATAAAACAAGTAAAACATTAAGTGCAAGAGGAGCTGTTCATCCAGACATTGCACTTGGTGTTTTTTGGTTAAATTTATATATTGCAAATTCTAAATACACGTACTATACTAGAGCAAAGCAGAATCATTCTATAAAATCTACCACGTCTAGTGGGTCTAATATTCTAATCTTAGAAAAATCAATGAACCATGCTTTATAATCCAACAAAAAATTAACCACCCAATTATAAGGTATGTAAGAATTCAATATAATATATTTTTACTGTGTTATTATTGCTGTATCACGTAGCTTGTTTTGTGACTACCTTAATTAGGGAGAACAAGGAGGCAGAATTGACAAATGAAACAACAAATCATGATATGAAAGAAGAACCAAAAGGAATACAAACAATGCACTTAACCAGTGATATTTTTTTTGGAATTGTGTTAGAAGATATTGAGGTGTGTAAAGAAGTACTTCGAATTATTATAGGTAAAGAATTAGAGATAATAGATGTAAAATGCCAGTACAGTATTTTGCAGATGAAGAATCATTCCGTACGAATTGATATCTGGGCACAGAACAAAGAGGGTGATCAAGTCGGCATAGAGATGCACCCGCAGTCAAGTGAAGATCGAATAAAACGGAATCGATATAATATTTCAAGTATGGACGTTCATTCCTTTGAAAAAAGTAAAAATTATAAAGACGTGCATAATATATACGGGATATATATTACGCAAGCAGATTTTTTAAAAACTCAGAAAGGCATTAATAAAGTAGCAAGGACAATAGAGAATACAGATACAAACATTCCGAATGGGATAGAGGAATATTATATTTGTTTGTCGTGTGAAGGTGATACTCCAGAACAAACGGAATTGATTAAGTATCTTAAAAATACGAATAGTGTTATAGAAAGTGAATATTTTCCTAATCTAGTAAAAAGGGTTAGGTGGTTTAAAGAAGAAAGTGAGGGACAAGAGATTATGTGCGAAATCATGGACGGTATCCGTAATGAAGGAATCAAGATTGGAGAAAAGCGAGGAGAAAAGCGAGGAGAAAAGCGCGCAACTAAGAGAATGATAAAACTGATTAATAAACTGATAGAAGACGGTGAATTTGAAAATATTAAGAGATTAGCTACGGACCAAAGTTTTCTTGAAGAGATGCAGATAAAGTATCGATTACAAAAATAATTTCAAGTGAAGTTACAATCAGTAGAATCACA
>JAWXVA010000189.1:0-3288 GCA_044425815.1 Eubacteriales bacterium | reverse complement strand
AAACCGAGGGATTTACTATAAATTACAGTCTGAAAAGCCCGAAACGGTATGGGAAGACTGTAAAAAAGAGAAAAGCAAGTTGCTCAGAGGCGGGGATTAACAGTCTGAGAAGAGCAAAACGGTATGGGAAGACTGTAAAGCAGCGGAAACAAGCAAATAAACAGGATTGAAAACTATATATAGTATCTAGTACATAAGAAATACAATATATAGTACAAATGAACTTGACGTATCCTAGACACTTTGATAACATTAGATAAAGTCGCTTCGTACAGACGAGGACAAAGCGAAAGCAAAATATTTATGAAAAACAAAACTAGAAAAGTAGAATAAGGGGTTAAAAGAAATGTATGTAGAAGAGTGGTTGGGGAGCGAGAATACGCTAGGTATTGACATTTGGAGCAAGAAGTATTGTTATGAGGGAGAAAGTTTTGAAGAGTGGCTTGATAGAGTAAGTGGGGGAAATCAAGGACTTAGAAAGATTATTCAAGAGAAGAAATTCTTGTTTGGTGGAAGAATTTTATCGAATAGAGGACTTGAAAAGCGAGGACTTAAGGTTACGTATAGCAATTGTTACGTAATTACACCACCGGAAGATAACATTGAATCTATTTTCGATTGCGCGTCTAGAATGGCGAGAACATTTAGCTATGGTGGAGGTGTTGGCATTGATATTTCCAAGTTAGCACCTGCAGGAGCAAGAGTAAATAATACAGCAAAGTATACATCGGGTGCAACTTCTTTTATGGACTTGTATTCTTTGGTGACGGGTCTCATTGGTCAGAATGGTAGACGTGGTGCATTGATGATTTCTATCGATTGTAGTCACCCAGATTTAGAAGATTTTATTGGAATTAAGTCGGATTTAGATAAGGTTACGAAAGCAAATATTTCAGTGAAGATTACCAACGAATTTATGAAGGCAGTACAAGAAGATACAGAATTTGAACTTCATTTTGAACGGGAAGAAACAGGGGAAATGATTACTAACACGAAGAATGCTCGTGAATTATTTAGAAAACTAGCGGAGATGAACTGGGATTATGCAGAACCAGGATGCCTATTCTGGGATAGAATTTCTGATTGGAACCTTCTTAGTAATACAGAAGAATTTTCATATGCAGGAACCAATCCATGTGCGGAAGAACCACTTCCAGCAGGAGGTAGTTGTTTACTAGGAAGCTTGAATCTTTCAGCATTTGTCACAGAGGACAAGCAATTTGATTTCGAGGCATTTGAAGAAGCAGTAGCAATTTCTGTTGATGGATTGAATGCGGCCCTTGAAGAAGGTTTACCATTACATCCGTTACAAGAACAGAGAGATAGCGTTAGCGAATGGATGCAGATAGGATTAGGCATTTTTGGATTGGCAGATATGCTTATCAAGATGGAGATACGTTATGGAAGTGAAGCATCTCGGACATTATGTGATAAAATCGGATTCACTATGATTAATCAAGCGATCGCACAGTCCGCAAGATTAGCAAAAGAACTAGGAGCATTTCCTAAGTGTAATACAGATGAGATTATGAGTACAGAATTCTTCCAATTAAATACAACAGAAGAAACAGCAGCACTTGTGCAAGAATTTGGAATGAGAAATTCGCAATTATTAACGATAGCACCAACAGGAAGTCTGTCTACCATGATAGGAGTATCAGGAGGAATCGAGCCTATATTTGCGAATTATTATGAGCGCAGAACAGAAACCTTACATGGAGAAGAGAAGAGTTATAAGATATATACTCCAATTGTAAAAGAATATATGGAAGCACACAATCTTGAAGACGATGAGTATTTACCAGAATGGTTTAATACCGCTCAGACGCTAGACTTTGTAGAAAGAATCGATATGCAATCAGCATGGCAAGAACATATTGATGCTGCAATTAGCTCAACAGTAAACGTACCAGAGGAATTCACAGTAGAGCAGACAGAAGAGTTATATCAATATGCATGGATAAAAGGATTAAAAGGAATTACTATTTTCCGTGATAAATGTAAACGACTTGGAATCTTAACAATGGAACCAAAAGCAGAAGAAGTAGAGGAAGATAAGCCATTAGGATTAAAACGTGGGGAAATCATCCAAGTAAGCGATAAAGTTGTAGGGAAGAAGAGAAAGCTTACAACAGGTTGTGGTAGCCTGCACTGTACGGCATTCTTCGAGCCAGCAACAGGAGAATTGCTTGAGACATACTTAAGCAAAGGCTCAACAGGTGGTTGTAACAACTTCATGATTGGATTATCGAGAATGATTTCGATAGCATCGAGAGCAGGTTGTAATATCTATGAAATTATCGATCAGTTAAATAGTAGCGGTTCTTGCCCATCTTATACAGTGCGTCATGCAACTAAAAGAGATACAAGTAAAGGATCTTGTTGCCCGATGGCAGTTGGTAACGCATTATTAGCGATGTACGAAGAGATGCAACAAGAGATTCAGGGAGAGTTATATACACGTCCTATTAAGCAAAAAGCGTCTACAAAAGAATCAGTTATCGCTATTTGTGATGATGTGCTGAATCCTTGTCCACAATGTGGAGCAGAATTGATATTCGAAGGTGGATGTAATATTTGTAAATCATGTGGTTGGACAAAATGTGATTAAAAGATTATAAAGCGAATAATAAGAAACAAAAAAGGATGGAAATAAACTATATTATTTCCATCCTTCTTTTATTGCAATAAAAAACACGTTCTGTAAATAAGGAGTAACAAATAACTATACAAAAATTAAAAGATTTGTACTAGAACAAACAGGAAGGCGGTGAATATCGTTCATAGGAGAGCAACAAAAGTTAGTTTGGGTTTGGGGGAAGTGTAAATTGAAGAATGTGCATAATAATGATATAATATTCTAAATATTGCTGATGGCATAATGAGAGGATGGGAATTGACATGAAAGAAGGATGGAATAAACTATGCAAAGAGTATAACTCGCATATTGCATACCCATTATTTTTAATTATTTTTGTGTTTTTCATATTGATATTTTGGACATGTCGTTCATTTCTATCAGTTATGGTAGATCAGGTGTATGATGATAATGTTAAGAGTCAGATAGCCATGTCTACTGCGATGCAGGATAATATCGAGATGAAGCTAGATGAATATATTGAAAATGGAGCTCAGGTTTCTATTGATTTTGATGTATATGAAGCAGTAAGCAACTATTATTATGGTTATGAATCCAAAGAAAAATATGAGAATGAATTGAGCCAAATGATTGTAGAGCTCGGGGGATATTCTTCAGAAATAGAAGGGATACTAATCTGTACTGAAAAA
>JAWXVA010000049.1:0-18657 GCA_044425815.1 Eubacteriales bacterium | reverse complement strand
ATGCTTTTCTACGCTAAAGGGTTGAAATACTCATTAAAATGAGCTATCATAGGAAAATAGGTATTTTAAGAAAGGAATCATTATTATGGATATGAAAATAGGTGTAATTAGAGGGGATGGAATCGGACCAGAAATCGTGTCTGAAGCTGTTAAAGTACTAGATAAAATCGGGAGTGTTTATGGACATTCCTCGCAATATACAGAGTTATTATTAGGAGGTTCCTCAATCGATGTTCATGGAATTCCACTGACAGATGAGACGATTGCAGAGGCGAAATCGTGCGAAGCAGTTCTTATGGGATCGATAGGTGGGGATGCAAATACATCACCATGGTATCAGCTAGAACCAGCTAAGAGACCAGAGGCAGGACTTCTTAAAATAAGAAAAGAATTACAACTATTTGCGAATCTTAGACCAGCAGTATTGTATGATGAATTAAAGGGAGCTTGTCCGCTAAAAGAAGAAATCACAGAAGGTGGTTTCGATATGATGATTATGCGTGAACTTACTGGTGGCCTTTATTTTGGGGAGAGAAAAACAGAAGAAGTGGACGGTGTAATGACAGCATTTGATTCACTTACATATAATGAAGACGAAGTAAGACGCATTGCAGTTCGTGCATTTGATATTGCAAGAAAGAGAAGAAAGAAAGTAATTAGTGTAGATAAAGCAAATGTACTTGATACTTCAAGATTATGGAGAAAAGTTGTAAATGAAGTTGCGACAAATTATCCAGATGTGGAATTAGAACACATGTTAGTGGATAACTGTGCCATGCAATTAGTGAAGAATCCAAAACAATTTGATGTGATTCTTACAGAGAATATGTTTGGCGATATTTTATCGGATGAAGCAAGTATGGTGACAGGTTCCATTGGGATGTTGGCATCGGCTAGTTTAAATGATACAAAATTCGGACTATACGAGCCAAGTGGTGGTTCTGCACCAGATATTGCAGGAAAAGGTATTGCAAATCCAATTGCTACTATATTATCGGCAGCGATGATGCTTAGATTTACATTTGACTTGGATAAAGAAGCAGATGCCATAGAAGCAGCAATTGCTGAAGTATTGGAAGAAGGATATCGAACCATTGATATTATGTCAGAAGGAAAGCAATTAATCGGAACAGTAGAGATGGGAGATTTAATCTGCGCAAAAATTAAATAAAAGCAAAATGAGAAATTTGAAAATTATATAGAAGGAATACTATATTGAACAAATAATGTGTCAAGAAAAGGAGTGTAAAATGAGAAGTGATCATGTGAAATCAGGAATCGGTCAAGCGCCACATAGATCGTTGTTTAATGCATTGGGATATACAAAAGAAGAGATGGAACGACCTTTAGTAGGGGTTGTTAACTCATATAACGAAATCGTGCCAGGTCATATGAACCTAGATAAGATTACGGAAGCAGTAAAGATGGGTGTTGCTATGGCAGGTGGGACGCCTGTGGAAGTACCAGCAATTGCTGTATGTGACGGAATTGCAATGGGGCATGAAGGAATGAAATATTCTTTGGTAACGAGAGATTTAATTGCAGATTCGACGGAAGCATTAGCAATGGCACATCAATTTGATGCATTAGTAATGATTCCAAACTGCGACAAGAATGTGCCAGGATTATTAATGGCAGCAGCTCGTGTGAATGTTCCAACTATTTTCGTAAGTGGTGGACCAATGCTTGCAGGGAAAGTAAAAGGAGAAAAAAGAAGTCTTTCAAGCATGTTTGAGGCAGTAGGTGCTCACGCAGCAGGAAAGATGACAGAAGATGATGTATATGAATTTGAAAATAAAGTATGCCCAACTTGTGGATCTTGCTCAGGGATGTACACAGCCAACAGTATGAACTGTTTAACAGAAGTGCTAGGGATGGGTCTTAGTGGAAATGGAACAATTCCAGCAGTGTATTCAGAGAGAATTCGTCTTGCGAAACATGCAGGAATGCAAGTGATGGAATTATATAGAAAGAATATTCGTCCAAGTGATATTATGACAAAAGAATCTATGATTAATGCATTGACAGTAGATATGGCATTAGGATGTTCTACGAATAGTATGTTACATTTACCAGCGATTGCACATGAAATTGGTATGGATTTTGAAATTGACTTTGCAAATCCAATCAGTGCGAAGACACCAAACTTATGTCACCTTGCACCTGCAGGTCATACATACATGGAAGACTTAAACGAAGCAGGCGGTGTATATGCAGTAATGAATGAGTTAAGCAAGAAAGATTTACTTAACTTAGATTGCATGACAGTAACAGGTAAAACAGTTGGAGAGAACATCGAGCACTGCTATAATTGCGATCCAGAGGTTATAAGACCAATTGATAATCCATATAGCACAACTGGAGGAATAGCAGTATTAAAAGGAAATCTCGCTCCAGATGGAAGTGTTGTAAAACGTTCAGCAGTAGTAGATTCTATGCTAGTACATGAAGGACCAGCGAGAATCTTCGAAAGTGATGAAGATGCAACAGAAGCTATTAAAACAGGTAAAATAGTTGCGGGTGATGTTATTGTAATCCGTTATGAAGGACCAAAAGGTGGACCAGGTATGAGAGAGATGCTTAATCCAACATCGGCAATCGCAGGATATGGATTAGGAGAATCCGTAGCACTTATAACAGACGGACGCTTTAGCGGGGCTTCACGTGGAGCTTCTATCGGACACGTTTCACCAGAAGCGGCAGTAGGGGGACCAATTGCACTGGTAGAAGAAGGCGATATTATTAAGATTAATATTCCAGAACTCAAACTAGAATTAGCAGTGTCAGACGAAGAGTTGGCAAAAAGAAAAGAAGCTTGGACACCTAGGGCACCGAAGGTAACAAAAGGATATTTAGCAAGATATGCTTCCATGGTTACATCTGGAAATAGAGGAGCAGTACTTGAAAGTCCTAAATTTTAGTCATCAGAGTAATGACACGAAGTATCAATAAGATTCCGTGGAGATAACAGAGGAATCGCTTACCATTATATATGAATCTAAGGAGAAGGTTATGCAATTAACAGGAGCAGAAATCGTAATAGAATGTCTGAAAGAACAAGGCGTTGATACAATATTTGGATACCCAGGTGGAGCGATATTGAATCTATATGACGCATTATATAAACACAGTGATGAGATTACTCACATATTGACATCTCATGAGCAAGGAGCAGCACATGCTGCAGATGGATATGCTAGAGCAACCGGTAAAGTCGGTGTTTGTTTTGCTACGAGTGGACCAGGAGCTACGAATTTAGTAACAGGAATTGCAACAGCGTATATGGACTCCATTCCGATGGTAGCTATTACATGTAACGTAGGCGTGTCACTCTTAGGAAAAGATAGTTTTCAAGAAATCGATATTACTGGGATTACAGTGCCAATAACAAAGCATAATTATATCGTAAAAGATGTAAACCAATTAGCAAAGACAATTCGTCGTGCATTTAAAATCGCAAAGGAAGGACGTCCAGGTCCTGTGTTGATTGATATTCCTAAAGATGTGACAGCTAATACGGTAGAATATATAAAAACAGTGGTAGATACAGTTGTCGAAAAACAAACTGTATCAGAATCAGATGTTGCGATGGCAGTGAACATGATTCAAAAATCTAAGAAACCATTTTTGTTCGTAGGTGGAGGAGCTGTTTTGGCTGAAGCTAGCGAGGAAGTAAATACATTTGCGAGATTAATAGATTCTCCAGTTTCAGACTCGTTAATGGGGAAAGGTGCATTTGATGGAACTGATCCATTGTATACAGGAATGTTAGGAATGCACGGCACAAAAACTTCAAATTTCGGAGTGAGTGAATGCGATTTATTAGTAGTAATCGGAGCAAGATTCAGTGACCGAGTTACAGGAAATGCTAAGAAATTTGCAAAACATGCCAAGATACTTCAGATAGATGTTGACCCAGCGGAGATTAATAAAAATATAATGACGCATGCAAGTATAATTGGTGATATCAAGATGGTATTGTCTAGTTTAAATGCTAGATTAGAACAACAAAATCATAGTGACTGGGTAGAAAAAATTCAAGAGAATAAGAGCAAGTACCCATTGACTTATCATAAAGATGTATTAACAGGACCATTTGTTATTGAGAAGATTTATGAAATGACAAGAGGAGAAGCGCTGATTACAACTGAAGTAGGGCAACATCAGATGTGGGCGGCACAATTTTATAAATACACCAAACCAAGAACGTTTCTGACTTCAGGTGGACTTGGAACAATGGGGTATGGACTCGGAGCGTCTCTTGGAGCAAAGATGGGATGCCCAGATAAAACAGTAATTAATATTGCGGGAGATGGATGTTTCCGCATGAATATGAATGAGATTGCAACTGCTACTCGTTATGGGATTCCAATTATTCAAGTAGTAATTAATAACCATGTACTAGGGATGGTAAGACAGTGGCAGACATTGTTCTATGGACAACGTTATTCCGCTACTATTTTAAATGATGCAGTTGACTTTGTGAAATTAGCAGAAGCGATGGGTGCAGTAGCATTTAGGGCAACGACACAGAATGAATTTGAAGCAGCATTTGAAAAAGCTTTGGAGTTAGGTGTGCCAGTTGTAATTGATTGTCAAGTGGATAGTGATGATAAAGTGTGGCCAATGGTAGCACCAGGTGCTGCGATTAGTGAAGCTTTTAGTGAAGAAGATTTATAGACATAGGGGGGAAAGACATGAAAAGAGTATATAATTTTTCGGCAGGACCAGCTGTTTTGCCAGAAGAAGTATTACGGAGCGCAGCAGAAGAAATGATGAATTACAAAGATACAGGTATGTCGGTTATGGAAATGAGTCATCGTTCCAAAGCATACCAGCAAATTATTGATGATGCAGAAGCAGATTTGAGAGAGCTGATGAACATTCCTGGGAATTATAAAGTATTATTTCTACAAGGAGGAGCTTCGCAACAATTTGCGATGATTCCAATGAACCTTATGAAAAATAAAGTGGCAGATTATATTGTGACAGGACAGTGGGCGAAGAAAGCGTGGCAAGAAGCAAATAAATATGGAAAAGCGAATAAAATAGCCAGCTCAGAAGATAAGACATTTTCATATATTCCAGATTGTTCAGATTTACCAATTTCAGAGGATGCAGATTACGTATATATTTGTGAAAATAATACGATTTATGGTACTAAATTTAAAGAATTACCTAATACAAAAGGGAAAGAACTTGTAGCAGATGTATCTTCATGCTTTTTGTCTGAGCCTGTAGATGTTAGCAAATATGGAATCATATACGGTGGAGTGCAAAAAAATATTGGACCAGCGGGAGTTGTGATTGTGATCATAAGAGAGGATCTGATTACAGAAGAGGTGTTAGAAGGTACACCGACCATGCTACAATATAAAACTCATTTAGATGCAGGATCTATGTATAACACACCACCAGCATATGGTATCTACATCTGTGGTAAAGTGTTCAAATGGTTAAAAGCGATGGGCGGCTTAGACGTTATGAAAGTACGCAACGAAGAAAAAGCAAAAGTACTATATGATTTCTTAGATGCAAGCCACATGTTCAAAGGAACAGTTGTAAAAGAGGACCGTTCTTTAATGAATGTACCATTTATCACAGGTAGTGATGAACTAGATGCAAAATTTGTAAAAGAAGCGAAAGAAGCAGGATTTGAGAACCTCAAAGGACATAGAAGTGTTGGGGGAATGCGTGCTAGTATTTATAATGCAATGCCACTGGAAGGTGTTGTGAAGCTTGTGGCATTTATGAAGAAGTTTGAGGAGGAAAACCAGTAATGTTTACATATAATTGTCTCAATCCCATTGCAGAGGTGGGATTGAATAAATTCAATAAAAAATATGAAAAAGTAGAGAATATAGATGAGGCTCAGGCAATTCTCGTAAGAAGTGCGACGATGCATGATATGGAGTTTGGGGATGCATTACAAGCAATAGCAAGAGCTGGAGCAGGGGTGAATAATATTCCGCTTGAGAAAGCAGCAGATAAAGGAATTGTAGTATTTAATACACCAGGAGCGAATGCAAATGGAGTAAAAGAGCTTGTAATAGCAGGTATGTTACTTGCTTCAAGGGATATCGTTGGTGGTATCAAGTGGGTAGAAGATCATAGAGAAGATGAAACGATAGGAAAAGATGCAGAGAAAGCGAAAAAAGCATTTGCAGGACAGGAGTTAGAAGGCAAAAAACTTGGAGTTATCGGGCTTGGAGCAATCGGAGTTCTTGTTGCAAATGTAGCAACACATATGGGAATGGAAGTATATGGATATGATCCATTTATTTCGGTAGAATCGGCTTGGAAATTGTCAAGAAGCATTAAACATATAGGGAACGTAGAAGAAATATACAAAGAATGTGATTATATCACTATACATGTACCTGCAATCAAAGATACGATAGGTATGATTAATAAAAATACAATTGCTATGATGAAAAATTGTGTGAAAATCATCAATTTCTCACGTGATGCACTCGTAAATACGGAGGATATGATCGTGGCATTAGAAGCAGGAGAAGTAGGAAAATATGTAACAGACTTCCCTATTCAAGGATTAGCAGGCGTTAAAAATACGATTGTGATACCACATCTAGGTGCATCGACAGAAGAATCAGAAGATAATTGTGCTATGATGGCAGTCAATCAAGTGGTAGATTATTTAGAAAATGGAAATATCAAAAATTCGGTAAATTATCCAGACTGTGATATGGGACGCTTAACAGAAGATATTAGAGTTACAATTTTACATAAAAATATACCAAATATGATTGGGCAATTTACAAAACTTCTTGCAGAAGATGGAGTGAATATCGCAAACATGACAAATAAAAGTCGTAGTGGATATGCATATACAATGCTTGATATTCAATTAGAATCAGATGTGGTGAAACTTTGTGAAGAAATAGAAAAGATTCCAGGAGTTTTAAAAGTTAGAAAGATTGGTTAGAAGATAAGTGGGCAGCGTTTATTACTGCCCACTTATAATTACTTCGAATTTAACTTCGTTCTATGATTTTCTAATAATGTATGAATTCTATCCGTAGGATTCAATACTTTACCAATAGTAATATCGTGGTTAAGTGAATCGATAATAAGAGCTAAGAATTTACTCATATTAGCGACTACGAAGTAAGGTTTTGATAGCGCTTCTTCTGATAGATAAGTAAGGTTTGTTGTAACCACTCGATCAATATAACCTTTTTCATAATACTCATCAAAACGAGTAAAGCCATCTGTAAATAATCCAAATGTAGTGCATACGAATACGCGAGCAGCACCACGTTCTTTTAATTTTCTAGCTACTTCTAGCATGCTTTCTCCAGATGAAATCATGTCATCTACAACGATAGCATTCTTTCCGTTCAAATCATCCCCTAAGAATTCATGGGCAACAATAGGATTTTTCCCGTTAATAATTGTAGAATAGTCACGTCTTTTATAGAACATACCCATATTTACACCGAGGACATTTGAAAAGTATACAGCTCTGTGCATCGCACCTTCATCAGGGCTAACTACGATTAAGTGATCTTTATCTACTTCTAGTTCAGGTTCAGCACGAAGAAGCGCTTTAATGAATTGGTAAGCTGGTGAAAAATTATCGAATCCTTTTAATGGAATCGCATTTTGTACACGAGGGTCATGCGCATCAAATGTAATAATATTTGAGACTCCCATTGCTGTTAATTCTTCAAGCGCCAAGGCACAATCGAGAGATTCTCTCTTTGTTCTTTTGTGTTGGCGACTTTCATATAAGAAAGGCATAACAACATTGATGCGACGAGCTTTTCCAGTAGAAGCAGAGATGATACGCTTCAAATCTTGGTAATGATCATCAGGAGACATGTGATTTGTATGACCATTGAGAGAATAGGTTAGACTGTAGTTACATACATCTGTCATAATAAATAAATCACTACCGCGAACAGTAGATTTTATAAGTCCTTTTGCCTCCCCAGAGCCAAATCGTGGGCAGTCGATATCTATTAAGTAGGAATCTTTTACATGGTTAGATGCTACGCCGCTTTCATGAATGCTAGTAGGCGTTTCCTTGCGAAATTCGGTTAAAAATTTATCTACTTGGTCACCTAATGGTGCACAACTTTCTAAAACAGCTAATTTAAGAGGTGCAGTTGGTACGGATTTTTCAAGTTCTTTCAAATTTGCCATAGTGTTCTCCATAATTTATATTCTTTTAATTTGTAAATAGTGTCTTGCAATAATATTATACTAAATATATAGATGCGGTCAATAGAACCTGTAAAAAATTGCTTTTTTCTTTATAATTTAGTATGATGAGAAGTAATGATTAGGAAAGGTGCTAGAATGAAGAAAGAACACATAGTTAAATTAGTAGAAGAAGAGAGTATTGCTTGGGAAATGGGTATTGAATCAGGAGACAAGCTAATACAGATAAATAATACGATAGTAGAAGATATCTTTGATTATCAATTTCTTGTTCATGATGAATTGGTTACATTATTAATTGAGAAGAAAAATGGCGAAGAGTGGGAAATTGAAATCGAGAAAGAATATGGTGAAGAATTAGGAATTGAATTTGAACAAGGGCTTATGGATGAGTATCGTTCTTGCAAAAATAAATGTGTTTTTTGTTTTATAGACCAGATGCCACCTGGAATGCGCGAAACACTGTATTTTAAAGATGATGATTCGAGACTTTCATTCTTGCAAGGAAATTATATCACTCTGACGAATATGAGTGAGCAGGATATTCAACGAATTGTGAAGTACCATCTAGGACCGATTAATATTTCTATACATGCCATGAATCCAGAATTACGTTGTAAGATGTTAAACAATCGTTTTGCAGGAGAGGCCCTCAAAAAAATAGATACGTTATATGAGGGTGGAATTGAAATGAATGGACAGATAGTACTTTGTCCAGATTTGAATGATGGTGAAGAGCTAGAATACAGTATTCAAGAGATGGGTAGATATTTTCCGAATCTTCAGAGTGTTTCCATCGTACCAGTAGGACTAACCAAATATAGAGTAAATCTATATGAATTACGTTCCTTCACAAAAGAAGAAGCAAAAAAAGTTTTACACACAATCCATAAATGGCAGGATACATTCTATGAGCAATATGGACAACACTTTATTCAGGCAGGTGATGAGTGGTATATTTTAGCGGAAGAAGCATTCCCAGAGGCGACTCGATATGATGGATACCTGCAATTGGAAAATGGTGTAGGAATGGTACGGTTATTACTTGACGAATTCATGGAAGCGTTGGATCGAGTAGAAGGCGATGATCGCCATAGACATATTACCGTCGTAACAGCAGTGTTGATGTATCCGATTATGAATCAATTAGCAGAGTGGGTACGAGAGAAGTTTCCGAATATTCATATAGAGGTTGTTCAGATAGTGAATAAGTTTTTTGGAGAACAGATTACAGTAACTGGACTAATTACGGGACAAGATTTAATTGCACAGTTACAAGGGAAAGAATTAGGAGATTGTGTATTACTTCCATGCAATGTGTTACGTACAGGAGAAGCAGTGTTTCTAGATGACATAACATTAGAAGAAGTGAAAGATGCTTTACAAGTGAAGGTGGATATTGTAAAATCAAGCGGATATGATGTGTTAGATAGTATAATACGAAATAATTGATTCATATAGAGGAGAATAAAAATGAGTAAACCAGTGGTAGCCATTGTAGGTAGACCAAATGTAGGAAAATCAACATTGTTTAATGTATTAGCAGGAGAAATGATTTCCATAGTAAAAGATACCCCGGGAGTAACAAGAGACAGAATTTATGCAGAAGTAAATTGGTTAAATAAAGACTTTACATTGATTGACACAGGTGGTATTGAGCCAGATAGCAAGGATATTATCTTGTCACAGATGAGAGAACAAGCACAGATCGCAATTGATACAGCAGATGTAATAATCTTTTTGGTGGATGTGAGACAGGGGCTTGTAGATTCAGATTCTAAAGTGGCAGATATGTTACGTCGCTCAGGAAAGCCAGTAGTACTAGTTGTGAATAAAGTAGATAATTTTGGGAAATTCATGAGTGATGTTTATGAATTCTATAATTTAGGGATTGGGGATCCAGCACCTATTTCAGCTGCTTCAAGACTTGGATTAGGTGATATGCTTGATAGAGTTACAGAATTATTTCCTAATAACAAGAATCACGAAGAGGAAGAGGATGAAAGACCAAGAATAGCAATTGTAGGAAAACCAAACGTAGGAAAATCATCTATTGTAAATAAATTGTTAGGCGAAGACCGTGTTATTGTATCAGATATTGCGGGAACTACACGTGATGCTATCGATACGAGTATCAAATATCATGGAAAAGAATATGTATTCATTGATACAGCCGGACTTAGAAGAAAGAGTAAAATTAAAGAAGAATTAGAACGATACAGCATTATTCGTACTGTAACTGCAGTAGAACGTGCAGATGTGGTCTTAATGGTAATTGATGCAGTTGAAGGCGTGACAGAGCAAGATGCGAAGATAGCAGGGATAGCTCATGAACGTGGAAAAGGTGTGATTATTGTCGTGAATAAGTGGGATGCAATAGAGAAACACGATAAGACGATGTATGAATACGAAGGAAAAGTAAGGCAAGTACTTTCTTATATGCCATATGCTGAGATTATGTATGTTTCTGCCCTTACTGGTCAAAGATTGAGTAAATTATACGAGATGATAGATGTTGTTATTGAAAATAGTACGCTACGTGTACAGACAGGTGTATTAAATGAGATTATGGCGGAAGCTGTAGCACTACAACAACCACCATCAGATAAAGGAAAAAGATTAAAATTATACTACATTACACAAGTAGCGGTTAAGCCACCAACATTTGTAGTATTTGTGAATGATAAAGAATTAATGCATTTTTCATATACACGATATTTAGAAAACAAGATAAGATCTGCATTTGGATTTAAAGGAACACCACTGAAATTCTTTACGAGAGAACGAAAGGAGAAATAAATAAAATGGAGCGTGTTATATGTATAGCAATTGGATATCTGTTTGGATTATTACAGACAGGATTCTTCTATGGGAAAGCACATAAGATAGACATTAGAACACAAGGAAGTGGAAATTCGGGCACAACAAATGCTATACGAACACTCGGATGGAAAGCGGGTATTATTACATTTATTGGAGATTGCTTTAAATGTATATTTGCGGTACTCATTGTGAAAATTATCTATGCAGAATGTATGCCAGATGCATTGCCTCTTCTTGGACTTTATGCAGGACTTGGAGCAGTGTTAGGTCATAATTTTCCGTTTTATTTAAATTTTAAAGGTGGAAAGGGAGTAGCTACTTCTGTAGGATTGGCTTTATCTACAAATATAGTGGTTGCACTTGTAGCGATTGCTACATTTTATGTAGTGATGAAAACTACAAAATATGTATCAGTAGGATCGATGTCCCTTTTAGCAGTATTTGCAACAGGTACGATCATTTATGATAGGTGTGTAGGTTTTGGATTGCCAACAGCAGGTATGCAATATGAGCTATATGCAGTAGTAGTATTTTTATTTATAATGTCAGTGATTAGGCATCGTGAAAATATTAAGCGCCTAAAAAATGGCACAGAAAATAAAATCAAGGGTAAAAAGAAATAGAGTGATTTCAAAATTAACATTACATAACATATATTTTCCTGAGAGAAAATAGTAGGAGGACTCATGAGTAAGATAGGTGTATTAGGAGCAGGAAGTTGGGGGACAGCATTAGCTTTATTACTTGAATCGAACGGGCATGACGTTACTATTTGGTCAATAGACAAAAAGGAAGTAGAAATGCTTCAAAACAAGAGAGAACACGAAACGAAATTGCCAGGTATCAAATTACCAGATAGTATGGTTGTTACAAATGATATTGAAATTGCGATAAAAGATATGGCATTTTGTGTTTTAGCAGTACCTTCTCCATTTACTAGGAGTACAGCAAAGTTAATGAAACCATTTGTCGCAGAAAATCAAGTGATTGTGGATGTTGCGAAAGGAATTGAAGAACATTCGCTTATGACATTGTCACAACAGATAGAAGAAGAGATACCACGTGCTGACGTTGCAGTTTTATCTGGTCCAAGTCACGCAGAAGAAGTGGGAAGAGGTCTTGCAACTTCGGTAGTTATAGGAGCGCACAAACGAGAAACTGCAGAAATGTTAAGAGATGCTTTTATGAATGAAAGATTTCGTGTATATGTAAATCCAGATGTATTAGGGATAGAACTAGGTGGTTCGTTAAAGAATGTAGTTGCTTTGGCGGCAGGTATTGCAGATGGACTGGGATGTGGAGATAATGCAAAAGCAGCTCTTATTACGAGAGGTGTAGCAGAAATCACTCGTCTAGGCATAAAAATGGGTGGAAAAGCAGAGACGTTTGCTGGATTAACAGGCATTGGTGATTTAATTGTAACGTGTTCAAGTGTTCATAGTCGTAATCGTAAATGTGGGTATTTAATGGGACAGGGCATGACATTAGAAGAAGCACAACAAGAAGTGAAGATGGTAGTAGAAGGTGTATATTCAGCAAAAGCGGCTAAAAAACTAGGTGAGACGTATAATGTGAATATGCCGTTAGTAGATGAGGTAAATAAAGTTTTGTTTGAAAATAAAGGCGCAAGTGAGGCGTTAGCAGATCTTATGGGACGAGCAGGTATTACAGAACACACGGAATTGGATTGGAATTAGCAAATAGTACTGTGAAAATATAGAACAAAAGTAGTGGGGTTTGTGGAAAATGACTAAAAAATGAAAATCTGCAAACGAAGACAAAGGGGGTAAACCTTTCGTTTGTGACATTATTAACAAAATATAAAAAAAATTAAATATCGGCTTGTAAAAATAATAAATTACAATTATTATAGATATAAGTAATAAAAGTTATAGATAAAACAAATGACATATTATGTAGCGGGCTGATGATTTCTAAGAGAGACCTTTTTAAATAAAGGCGCCGAAGATGCAAGCTTAGGAGACTAAGTGAAACTTTCAGGCAAAAGGACTAGAAAAGGGACTGCGTTCTGGATATTGAATATTTTCAAGAGACAGAAAGGGTAATGAAGATGCGATGCATTTTTATTGCCCTTTTTTATATGATTAGAATTTAAAGTTTTTATTATATGAAAATATTTCGAAATGGTTCGCGTGAAATTACATATTAATAGTCTGGAGGTGCGTTGATTGAAAAGTAACTATATTATTATTACCAATAATCCCCTTGTGTATGAGCGTACGCAGGATACAAAAGAGGTGATGTATCGAGAAGTGGGATATGAAGAGATTTTGAAAGTCGCTCGAGACGAGATACATCAAGGTGCAGTCTTATTGACGCATCCACTATCGGGAAGTGTAAAACCGAAAGAAACACCTTACAAATCAATGCTAGTAAGGGCGGGAAAAGGGCTAGATGAAGAATCGGTCCAAATTATTGAGAGTGCAATACAAACTTGCCAGAAGTTCCAAGATAAATGGGGAATGTTCAGTGAGGATGTATGCAAAGATTTCCAATTGATAGATTGGGGATTAATAGAAGGAGCAATGTCATCAGCAGATGCATGGTAATTCAAGAAAAAGGAGGAAAAAGCAGTGAGATTAGAAATGGGACATGTGAATGTTAAAGATATTCAATTTGCAGAAGAATCTAAGATTGTAGATGGAGTACTTTATGTTGAAGCAGAAGCGGTAAGAGCAATTGTGTTGGAAGATGAGTTGATTAAGAGCGTAGAATTGGATATCGCTAAACCAGGTGATTCGGTTAGAATTACACCTGTTAAGGACGTTATTGAGCCACGTGTGAAAGTAGAAGGCAGAGGTGGAATTTTCCCAGGAGTTATCTCTAAAGTGGATACAGTAGGGGAAGGAAAAACATATGCATTAAAAGGCATGGCAGTTGTTACAGCTGGTAAAATCGTAGGATTCCAAGAAGGTATTATTGATATGACGGGTCTTGGAGCTGAGTATACACCATTTTCTAAATTAAACAATTTAGTATTAGTGTGTGAGCCAGTTGAAGGAATCAAACCTCATGACTATGAAAAAGCAGTTAGATTAGCAGGATTTAAAGCAGCTATGTATATCGGTGAATTGGCAAGAGAATTAACACCAGATGAAACACATGTATATGAAACATATACAGTGAAAGAAGGAATGGAAAAATTCCCAGAGCTTCCTAGAGTAGCTTATGTACAGATGTTACAAAGCCAAGGTCTATTACACGATACTTATGTATACGGAGTAGATGCAAAGAAAACACTTTCTACAATTATCAATCCTACAGAAATTATGGATGGAGCGATTGTATCAGGAAACTGTGTATCGGCTTGTGATAAGAATACAACATATCACCACCTTAATAATCCAGTAGTACATGATTTATTTGCAGAACATGGAAAAACACTTAACTTTGTTTGCCAAATTCTTACAAATGAAAATGTATACTTAGCTGACAAACAACGTTCTTCAGATTGGACAGCTAAATTGTGTAAGCTATTAGATTTAGATGGCGTTATTGTTTCTCAAGAAGGATTTGGTAATCCAGATACAGACTTAATTATGAACTGTAAGAAAATCGAAGCAGAAGGCGTTAAAACAGTAATTATTACTGATGAATATGCTGGACGCGATGGTAAATCTCAATCATTAGCAGATGCAGATGCAGCAGCAGATGCAGTTGTTACTGGCGGAAATGCAAATCAATTAATCATTCTTCCTAAATTAGATAAGGTAATCGGAACACTAGATTATGTAACTAAGATTGCTGGAGCAAGTGATAAAACAGTTCTTGCAGATGGAAGCTTAGAAGTAGAACTTCAAGTAATCACTGGAGCAACAAATGAAACAGGATTCAATAAATTAAGTGCAAGATAGGAAGGAGAACATTGCGATGAGTAAAATTAAAGTAGTTCAATATATCAATCAGTTCTTCGCTCAAATTGGTGGAGAAGAAATGGCTGACTACAAGGCTGAACTTCGTGTAGGCGAAGTAGTAGGACCTGGAGTAGCATTTATGGCAAAATTTGGTGATGAAGTAGAAATCATTGCAACAATCGTATGTGGTGACTCTTATTTTAATGAGAATTTAGAAACAGCAAAAGCTGATATTTTAGAGATGGTAAAATCTCAAGCACCTGACGTATTTATAGCAGGACCAGCATTTAATGCAGGTCGTTATGGTGTTGCTTGTGGTACAATTGCAGCAGCAGTTCAAGAAGAATTAGAAATCCCAGCTGTAACAGGTATGTATGTTGAAAACCCAGGCGCAGATATGTTTAAAGATAAAGTATTGATGGTATCTACAAAAAACAATGCAGCTGGTATGAGAGATGCAGTAAGCAAGATGGCTCCTTTAGCACTTAAATTAGCGAAGAAAGAAGCAATTGGCGCTTCAGCAGAAGAAGGATACTTACCAAATGGAATCCGTGTAAACTTTTTTGAAAAAGAAAGAGGAGCAAAAAGAGCTGTTAAAATGTTATTAAATAAATTAGCAGACAAACCATTTGTAACAGAATATCCAATGCCAGACTTTGATAGAGTAGAGCCAGAAACAGCAGTAGCTGATATTACAAAAGCTAAGATTGCTTTAGTAACATCAGGTGGTATCGTTCCAAAAGGAAATCCAGATCACATTGAAAGTTCAAATGCTACAAGATATGGTGAATATGATATAACAGGCGTTATGGATCTTACAGAAGAAACATATGAGACAGCTCATGGTGGATACGATCCAGTATATGCAAACCAAGATTCAGACCGTGTACTTCCAGTAGATGTATTACGTGATTTAGAAGCAGAAGGAAAAATCGGTGCATTACATCATTTATTCTACACAACAACAGGAAATGGTACAGCAGTAGCATCTTCAAAAGCTTTTGCAGCTGAATTCGCAGCAAAACTTAAGGCAGATGGGGTTGACGCAGTAATTCTAACTTCTACTTGAGGCACTTGTACTCGTTGCGGTGCAACGATGGTTAAAGAAGTTGAGAGAGCAGGAATTCCAGTTGTACACATTTGTACAGTAACACCTATCTCTATGACAGTTGGAGCAAACAGAATCGTACCAGCAATTGCGATTCCACATCCACTAGGTAATCCAGCACGTACTATGGAAGAAGAAAAAGTACTTCGTCGTCACATTGTAGAAAAAGCATTAGAAGCATTAACTACACCAGTTGACGGACAAACAATCTTCGAATAATATCTAGCCATATAATAAAATTCAGTCAAAGACTGCTGTGAGCTAGCTCACAAAGCAGACAAGACTGCAATTTTATTATATGGCGCTTATCACGAACCGAGGATGTAGCTACGAAGTAGCGAAATAGGTTGCGGAGCAACCCATCCGAGGAGTAGTGATAAAAGAAAAGGCTTATCACGAACCGAGGATGTAGCTACGAAGTAGCGAAATAGGTTGCAAAGCAACCCATCCGAGGAGTAGTGATAAAAGAAAAGGCTTATCACGAACTATAGAAGGAATCAATCAGTAAACTGTAGGAGAAAATTATGAGTAAATTATATGATGTAATCATCCTTGGTGGAGGTCCTGCAGGGCTTTCAGCAGGATTATACGCAGGTAGAAGTCGCCTATCTACTTTAATTATTGAAAAAGGACAAGATGGTGGACAAATCGCAATCACAGATGAGATTGAGAATTATCCAGGACAGATTGTTGAAGGAGAAACAGGTCCTTCACTAGTAGCTAGAATGACAGCTCAAGCAGAGAAATTCGGTGTAGAGAGAGTCCAAGGAGCTATTAAGGAAGTGGTACTTGAAGGCGAGGTAAAAATCGTTAAAACTTCTAAAGAGGAATATCAAGCTAAAAATATTATTATTGCAACAGGCGCACATTCAAGACCAATCGGTTGTAAGAATGAAGGAATGTATATAGGTAAAGGTGTTTCTTATTGTGCTACATGCGATGCAAACTTCTTTGAAGACTTTGAAGTATTTGTAGTAGGCGGTGGTGATTCAGCTGTAGAAGAAGCTATGTATTTAAGTAAATTTGCAAGAAAAGTAACTGTGATTCATAGAAGAGATGAGTTACGTGCTGCAAAATCTATTCAAGAAAAAGCATTCGCAAATGAAAAAGTTGAATTTATGTGGGATTCAGTTGTAGAAGAATTAGGTGGTGATGAAATCCTTTCTGAAATGACTGTTAAAAATGTAAAAACAGGTGAAATTACAAAGATTGAAGCTGACGAAGAAGATGGAATGTTCGGAGTATTTGGATTCATTGGAACAGTACCTAATTCAGAATTATATAAAGGTCAAATCAATATGACAGATAATGGCTATATCATCACAGATGACGATATGCACACCAATTTACCAGGTGTATATGCTGCAGGTGATATTAGAGTGAAGAGCTTACGTCAAGTTGTTACTGCTGCTGCTGATGGAGCAATAGCTGCAATTCAAGTTGAAAGAAGTTTGGCATAGGTTTATATTAGAAATAGAATGAAACAATAAAAAGAAATAGGAGAGAACTGATTATGTTAGAATTAAGTAAAGACACTTTTGCAGCAGAAGTATTAGAAGCAGAAGGATATGTATTCGTAGATTTTTACGGAGATGGATGTGTACCTTGTCAAGCATTGATGCCTACAGTGCATGCATTTGCTGACACATATGGTGACCAATTAAAGTTCACTACACTTAACACAACAAAAGCACGTAGATTAGCAATTGGTCAAAAAATCTTAGGATTACCAGTTATGGCTATCTACAAAGATGGTGTAAAAGTGGAAGAAGTAGTAAAAGATGATGCTACTCCAGAGAACATTGAAACGATGATTAAGAAATATCTTTAATCATAGATTACAAAAAATAATACTTAGGAAAGGAGTGTAATTATGGCTATTTTAGAAGGAAAAAAAGCAATAATTATCGGAGACCGTGATGGAATTCCAGGTCCTGCTATCGCTGAGTGTGTAGAAACAGCAGGGGCAGAAGTTGTATATTCATCAACGGAATGTTTTGTCTGAACAAGCGCAGGCGCAATGGATTTAGAAAATCAAAAGAGAGTAAAAGACTTTGCTGACGAATTTGGTGCAGAGAACTTAGTAGTAGTACTAGGTGCAGCTGAAGGAGAAGCAGCTGGATTAGCAGCTGAAACAGTAACAGCAGGAGATCCTACTTTCGCAGGTCCATTGACAGGGGTCCAGCTTGGACTCAAAGTGTATCACGTTTGTGAACCAGAAATCAAAGAAGAATTTGATGAAGCTGTTTATGAAGAACAAGTTAGTATGATGGAGATGGTTCTTGATATTGATGACATCGTAAGCGAAATGTCAGCAATTAGAGATGAATTCTGCAAGTATTAATAAATACTAGTAACAATAGTTACGATTAAACAAGTGTGCTAATTCGAAGAAATAGTACACTTGTTTTATATCCAAGGAGCGTGAAAACTCGTGGATAAAGCCTATGTAATCTTGAACAAACAGAAAGGTGAAAAGTAAAATGAAAAGTATTATTAAAGGTGCTAGTTATGTATTAGCACACACTCCTGACATGATTTTACACAATGGGACAACTCAAACAACAGAGAGAATTGTTAACCCAGATTCAGAATATTTAAAAGAAGTACCTAATAATTATAGATCATATGATGATGCTGTAACATATTGGGCAAATCAAACAT
>JAWXVA010000048.1:0-18661 GCA_044425815.1 Eubacteriales bacterium | reverse complement strand
ATTGTAATCTTCTTTCCTTCACACATTTTATATTCATAATTTAATTGCTTTTAGTATAACATACCCCTCTTTAAAATCAAATATCACTTCAAAAGAAAAAGAACCATCTTACGATGATTCTTTCTCTCAAGCGAAGAGGGTGGGATTCGAACACTTGGGGGCATTTTAAAAAACTGCCCATTTCATAGGCTCTGCAAGGGCTTTATGAAATGGGCAGTATTCAAAATGTATTCAATAGACTAAAAATATGAAAGGAATGGTAGGCTCTCTCAGATTTATTTTTTTTATATATTTTCGTTTATTCTGTCGATTATATTTGTAGTGTAAGTGGTACTTAATCAAGAACTATATCTTCTGTTAATGCAGATCTTTTTCATACTTCTAACATAACTAGGAGTCTGCTTTATTCAACAACCTCACTCTATCTATAAATTCTCCTATATCTGCTATATACTCGTAGGGAGCATATTCTGCATAAATTTCAGGATCATTTAGTATAACAATCTCAACACCTATTTCTCTAATTGCTTCTAGTGTACCTGGTAAACAACGAGCTTCATTTATTGTTTTACATCTATAAGCTATGCATCCTTGTTTATCGAATATCTTCGCGATTACATATATATTATTAGCTAACATAAATCTATCTCTCCAATTCTTTTAACTCACTCATAAAATCTTCGTATCATTCATCTGATTATCCACTTTATCACTCACTTTAAAATTATTATTTTATTTTAATACAATAATCAAGTATATTCTCGCAACATCTGATTCAAAAATAAGCGACAGCGAACCATTTCTTCTATTTCTATTTTGACCAATTCTTTGACCGACATCTTGATCGACATGGTAATTGTATTATCTTCTAACACAATATTAGAAATACCTTTTCTAATTCTGCAAGTTACCAGCAAGTTAGATTACGAAAGGAAAAAGAACCTTCTTGTATGGTTTTCTATTAATATATAAATCCCTCACCTTGCGGTGAAGGACACTATCTATTATCTCTTTAAAATTTCATACCAATTACTTGGAAATCCTATATGTTTTAATGATATATATTCTCCGTACTGCTCTATCATTGCATTAAGAGGAACCATAAACTTCATATTCCACTCCTCTGGCACAGGATATAAATACTTCAGTACAATTAATTGCGTAAATAATTTTCTATCAGATTCAATATCTAATTCCTTAGGCATCTTAGGCATGGCTGAAAAGAGCCAATAATATAATCGTGAATAATGTGCACACTTATTTCTTAAGTCCGTCAAACACCTTAACCAACTTTCTAATAAACTAGGCTTAGTTCCCAACTCATCTGCAATAGCTTTCTTATCCTCTGTTAACATGTCTTTATAAAAATACGATATCATTCCAATAGAAAAGAATTCAACAATAACCCATATCGGAAATTGACCATCATAATTACTTTTATGATGTTTTACCACCAATGTTGTATCATTTTCATCAATACATGCTTGAATTTTACATTTGTATTTTTCGGAATTATGTTTTTGCGAAAACATATCTTCAGACAAATATCCCATAGCGCCATATTTATGAGCAACATAATACGCAAATGCTGTTCTAAGCTTTATTTCAATATCCTCAATAACAGAAAATAACAACCCTCTTAATAGCGCATCCAATTCATATATTTTCTGAACTCTAGAAAAAGGAACATCCGAAAAATACTCGCCACCTCTTCTTCGAAACGGTAATAAATATGCTGAAAATCTATAGTAATTCGTTCTTTTCAAAAAGTCTACACACTGCTGCTCTTGTTCTTCTGGAATTAGAAAGCCTTTATCTCTAATAAGATCTAATTGCTTTTCAAAAGTTGTCGGTTCTTTAATATTCACAACATTATCCTTTCCGTATAAAAAAATGTCTCCCCATGGGGCACGTCACTTTCGTGAGAGGTGTGGGGAGTCCTGTTACTGTTATAATATGTTACTTTTTATAAAAAGTCAATAGATTTCATTCAACCTTTATTATCATTTTATACAACGCATCTAAACATTCTTCATGCAATAACTTACATCCCCGACACACTTAATTCTATTTCAAATACTCTTAACCAATTCTATTCATGTCTATTTCAAATCCTGCTGATTTGAGCTCTGTTGCTATCGCATACTTCCACGCACCCTTTTCATCCATTGGCTCATACACAATCCCAGAAACGTCACTTGGACATTCAACATCACCCTTTACTAAAGCCACCACGTTTTTACGTCCAAGTTTTGCGATAAGATACCCATGTTCAAAAACCACATTTTGCCTCGCTCTATTTAATAATTCATTTTTATTTTTACCCCCAACATCACACGGAGTATATAGCACAATACCGAAATCCACATCTGTATTTGTTTCTATTTTTTCTATAATGGTTTTCCCCATATTAGATTGCTCATGCAGAATAATCGCTTCTAATCCTAACTTTTCAATAAATCTTGCTGTTGCTTCTTTTGCTAAATCATCATGTCCATGAACAATAAATATTTTTTCTTTTTTTATCATCTGCGGAACAAGATTACGCTTCTCTGATTCAATTTCTTTTTGATATATTCCAGATAATATCTTTTTTTGTATACTATTTAGATGCGATAGAATAATATCTGCCTCTTCAACTGACACATACTCTCCTGTTCTTGTCACTAAATTTACTTGAATAGAATTCCATTCTACTGAACTTTGTAAATCATACCTATAAATAAAATCATTGATATTATTTTTAAAATCCACATAAGGCTTACATTGAATTGTCACATCTCCTGGATAATTATATAAATCACAAAAATCTGATATTAAATCATTTATTGTTTTCATGGTCTCTGATTTCCCTCTTTTCACGTTCTCGCTATTCATATCATTTTGAGCATCCCACTCTTTTTGAATAGCCTTTAAAACGCCTAACATTTCCGTTCTTTAAAATTCCTATTTCAATTAATTAAATATCCCTTTTAAACCATCTAACTATCTTATTTCAGCCGAATATGTAACTGGTTCCTTAACCCCCCTCTAAAACCCAAGATGTCAAATTTTTTTTTTTACATGTTAAGTATAAAAGGAGAAACTTACATGGATAACATTTTGAAAACTGCATTGCAAATCTTAAGCACTAGTAATATATTAGAGGAGAGAGAGTTTGCCATACAGACAATTAAAATGAGAAAAGAACAATTAATCAACACGAAACACAAGTACCAGATCACGCAGAACGTCAACACCTTATATTGGAGCTCTTACGTACCTATCGAGGGTTCTAAGAAGCGAAAGCTCATTAAGAAGAAAGCGCGTGCTGACTTAATAGACGCGCTATATGCCTTCTACTATCCAGAAGCTATCAGCAACACCATTGCAAGCCTATATCCGAGATGGTTCAAGCATAAGGAGACCATCACCAATCGTAGCACCACTACCTATCGCATCGATAAGTATTGGCATCGTTATTATCTAGGTGACGAAGTAAGTGCGCAGATGATTCATCGAGAGATTTCTTCCCTCACCAAACTAGAGTTATTGGAATGGATGTGCCACTTGATTAAGACCTACAAGATGAAACGGAAGGAATATACCAATATGTCCATCATCGTGCGTTCTATTTTTCAATATGCCATTGATTTAAACATGTTGGACAAGAACGAATTTGCAAATGTTTCCTTGCCTCGTAGTTTATTTGTGCGAGACGTTAAGAAGGAAAGTAGCACACAGGTCTTTATCCAATCTGAGCAAGCTCGGTTATGCCGTGCAGCCATTGAACAGTACCATGAGCATCATTTGCACAATGTATACCTACTGTCCGTGCCATTTATATTTTTAACAGGATTGCGATTAGGAGAATTGATTGCACTTAGCTGGAGTGATATTAGAGACGATTACATATCGGTGAATAAATCTCTGATGCGAGATGTGAAACGAGATGAGGACGGCTGGCTTCCTGCTACCTACTCCATTCAAGATTCGTTGAAGAAGAATGCCAAGCCAAGGAAGGTGTATCTTACAGATGGCACCAGAGAACTGCTATCTCATATCAGAAAGCATTACGAGACTACCGGTGAACGTCCGACCTATGTATTTGAAAAGGACGGCAAGACAGCCACAGAAGGTGCACTAGGCAGTATGTGGGTGCGACTATGCAATAACATTAATATCCTTCCACGTTCTCCACATAAGGGAAGAAAGACATTTGTTAGTATTCTGATCGACAGTAACCTGCCGATTAATTACATTCGGGAACTTGTAGGACACGAAAGCGAGGAAACAACTTATAAGAGTTATTGCTATACTCGTGATGAAGAATCAGATCTGAAACGTAAGACCAATGAAGCATTATCATTGTTCCCCATATTATAAGAAAAAACGCTTTGAAAATGCCGTGTATTCGGTGTATTCAAAGTTGTATTCAAAAAGTGCCTCAAATCAGAAATTTGAAGCACTAATTTAAAAGCACAAAAAAGCGTGAACCCCTTGAAAACACTACGTTTTCAGGGATTCACACCTCTTCAATTCAATAACGCAGAGGGTGGGATTCGAACCCACGCGCCCTCTCGGACAAACGGTTTTCAAGACCGCCTCGTTATGACCACTTCGATACCTCTGCACAATATTTTGTTGTTGTCACTTCGTCAGCGACAAGTAATATACTATCATAAGGTTTTTGAGTTGTCAACAATATTTTCAAAACTTTTTTACGAGTTTCTATCAATCTATTTTTTTACATTACTTTCCTTGAAACTGTATATTTTTAGACCTGTTTACGCATAATACTTTTTACAATAACGAATAGTAGAAAGAAGGACTTTACATGAACGAACACACAATCAAACTATTAGAAGAATGTTGCTCTGGCTCTAAGATGGCTCTTAGCAGCCTGAATCAAGTACGTGATTACGTTTTAGATGATAAATTACTCAGTGTAATGGATACTTACAAAAGAAAACATGAGCGATTGGAGGCCCATTGTACCGAGCTATTAGCTGAATGTGGCAAATGCCAGAAAGAACCTGGTGTGATGGCTTCTACCTTTTCTTATATCACTGCAGAGATGAAATTAATGTTACGTGATGATAATCATGAAATCGCAAAACTAATGATGGACGGCTGCAACATGGGCATTCAATCTATCAGCAAATGTCACAATGATTATCCAGATGCCTCGAAAGATGCCTCGGATATAGCCGAAGATCTAATCAAAATCGAGGAAGATTTCATGAAAGATCTAAAACAATTTATTTAATTTCACGACAACAAAGGAAGTGCTGCTCACTATCATGTGCATCACTTCCAATTATTATCGATTATTCAAAAAACATTCTGCTATTTTCAAATCTTCTGGCGTAGTAATCTTGATATTTTCATAACTTGCTTCAAAAATCTTCACTTTATGATTCATATAGGATTCCACAACCATTGCATCATCAGTGACTTGAGTATGTTCAGATTGCATCATCTTCTCATATGCCGTCTGAATTAGTTCTCGTTCAAACACTTGTGGTGTCTGCACATTCCACACAGTCGCTCGAACCGGCGTTTCTATTGCAAATATATCTGCATCCACAATCTTCACCGTATCTTTCGATGGAACGCCTGCTACCGTCGCTTTATACACTTGTACACTATCATAACCTCGCTGAATAATCTCTTCTGTCAGCATTGGCCTTGCACCATCTTGAACGAAGATATAATCAGATGCTTCACTAACACGCTGCAACCCTTGGTATACCGAGTCATATCGCTCTTTTCCACCTGCAACAACACATTTCACCTTTGTGAAATTATATTTTTGCACAAATTCTTGTTTGCAACTTTCTATTTCATCTTTGCCTGTCACCAATATAATTTCATCGATAATGCTAGATTCTTGAAATGCCTTTAGAGAATAGTACAATACAGGGAATCCTAGTATTTCTAAATATTGCTTCTGAACTTTGGTTCCCATCCGTTTACCTTGCCCTGCTGCCAATACAATTGCACTACATTGCTTCCTCATAATTTATCGCTCCCTATCTGTCCCCTATCTTAAGGTTTGGCACTGCATTTAAGTCCCAACCATGTCTAGTCCCCGCCAAATACTCATAATATGCAGCTGCGCCTATCATAGCCGCATTGTCCGTGCATAGAATTGGTGATGGGAAATAGAACGCTATGCCTTCTTTTACACATGCTTCTTCCATAGACTTCCGCAAAGTCTGGTTCGCTGCCACTCCGCCTGCAATGACTAATTTATCCATACCATGTTCTTTTACAGCCGCTATGCTCTTCTCAACAAGTACATCCACAACTGCCTTCTGGAAAGAAGCTGCGATATCCGCTTGGTTATATTCAATATTCTTCATCGAACAACCATTAATATAATTAAGCACTGCAGATTTCACACCGCTGAAACTAAAGTCGAATGCTCCCTCCATTTTCGCCTTCGGAAATTCAATTGCTTCTGCATTTCCTTCTTTTGATAATTTATCAATCTTTGGTCCACCAGGATAACCCAGTCCAATCGCACGTGCCACCTTGTCAAATGCTTCTCCTGCTGCATCATCTCTTGTTCTTCCAAGTATTTCATACTTTCCATATTCACTTACTTTCACAAGATGTGTATGTCCACCTGAGACAATCAAGCATATAAACGGTGGCTCAAGTTCCGCATGAGCAATATAATTTGCTGACACGTGCCCTTCTATATGATGTACTCCCACTAATGGAATATTCTTTGCAAATGCAATTGCTTTCGCTTCTGCAACACCTACCAATAGTGCCCCTACTAATCCAGGTCCATACGTTACACCGATAGCATCGATCTCATCTAGCGTTACATTTGCCTCTGCTAACGCCTCTTCTATCACTTGGTTAATCTTCTCTATATGCTTTCGCGATGCGATTTCTGGCACCACACCACCATATAATTTGTGCAATTCTATCTGGGAAGAAATGACATTAGATAAAACCGTTCTACCATTTACCACAACGGCTGCTGCTGTCTCATCACACGAACTCTCTATGGCTAATATTTTGATTTCTTTTTCACTCATATTTTTATCCTTTATATTAAAATTTACACTTCTGGAAAATCAAGTTCTACCGACATCGCATCTTTTCCTGCAATAGCATTCGGAAATATTTTTTTTACATCGCCCATAAAATCCTCTGGCCATGTAAGGGATGGGCTATAATGTGTAAGCCACATTTCTGTTACTTCAGCTCTCTTTGCTAGTTCTGCCGCCTCATAAAATGTCATATGCTTATATTCACGTGCTTTCGCTTGCTTCTCTTTCTCGCCATACATGCCTTCACATATGAATAAATCTGATCCAACTGCATTATTCGCTATAGAGTCTGTTGGCCGTGTATCTGTTGTGTAGGTCACTTTGATTCCTCTTCGTTGCTCGCCCATGACCATATCAGATGTGTAGGTCACCCCTTCATGTTCTACCTCTTCTCCTCGTTGCAATAATTTCCAGCTCTGTACAGGTATTCCAAGTTCTTTTGCTTTCACTGGATTGAATTTTCCAGCTCGATCAATCTCTAAGGTATATCCATAACAAGTAACATTATGATTCACTCGAAATGCTTTTAGCCTATAACCATTCATTTCAAATGTCTGTTCTGTCCCTTCAATTTCCATATATTTAATCGGAAATGGAAGCTCTGGTGCTATGACACGAAGCGCGCTTACTACTCGCTCCAAACCCTTCGGACCGATTAAGGTCAATGGTTCTCTTCGATCCGCATTTCCCATAGTCAATAATAATCCTGGTAGACCACTGATATGATCTCCATGAAAATGAGTAAAACAGATTACATCAATCGGCTTAAAGCTCCAGCCTTTTTCCTTGATTGCAATCTGTGTTCCTTCTCCACAGTCAATCAAAAGACTGCTCCCATTGAATCTTGTCATAAGCGCCGTAAGCCAACGATATGGCAACGGCATCATACCTCCAGTACCTAACAAACAAACATCTAACATATTCTAAACCTCAATTTCTATCTTCTTTATTCCCAATACCTTTATTCTTAATGTCCCGACTACTGTCTACACCTTACAATTCTGTACGAATGGATATTTGAAATCCCGCCACCCAGCTGTCATAGCAGGCTTCACACAAATCTATCTGATGTGTTTCTCCATCTTTATTTGAGAAATATCCCCACGTACATACACTAGTGAATACCCCTTCTTTTACCATCTCATTCTCTATCGGAATTTCTTTCCCGCATTGATTGCAGATAATCTTCTCTAATTGTTCTACTTCTGTTTCCATACTTTGTACTTTATACTTGCGCATATCGTTCCTCCTATGTGGACACATTTGATTTGTTTGTTACACAATTTTATTATATCGATAGGATTTCTGAATTGCTAGTGGTAATATCTATCTGTTTTTCCATAATTACTCCATTTTCTAGGGGATCCGAGTAATAATTCTTGCGCATCCCCAACTCCTCAAATCCATGTTTCTTGTAGAGTTGAATTGCTGAATCATTGCTTTCTCTTACCTCTAATAATACGCGACAAATACTTGTTTTTTCACAGAACTTCCAGATATTTTCTAACAATCTATCTGCAATTCCTCGTCGCCTACTATCTAACGACACTGCAACGCGTGCAATATCGCCTTCTTCACCCGCCATGTAGAATATCACATACCCATCTACTCGTGGTGCATCCGCTATCGCAAGGTTTTTCTCTGCCACAATCATCTTCACATGCTTTTGGTTCAAAGATTCCATTAAACTCTTTTCGCTCCAAGCATCGGAGAAAATATCTGCTTCTATTCTTGCGACTTCTATAATGTCCGACTGTTTCATTTCTCGTATCATGTAATTATACTCTTTGCTTTCTCGCATAACTACTTACTCATTTCTTTTTCCGCACGCTCGCGCTCTGCCTGTGACACACGAAGGTAATCTGGTTGGTGCTCCGCTGCCGACTCTATTTTACCTGCTTGGTAATATTCAATTCCCAATGCGCCTACTGCTGCCGCACTCTGGCGATTACAATAAGAAGGAGCAAAGAAATAAGGCACTACTAATTTTTCTTCTAGAAGTGTTCGATGCACTGGCACTCCGTCTCCTAAGAATGTTACTGGCTGTCCCATGTAATTTAATTTCTCAATCAAATCTTCCATTGCTATCGCCATCTGCGCTTCTATAACATGGAAGCTTCGATCTGCTTCACCGCTTGGTTCCCCTGCAGTATCAAATGCATAAATCCCTGTATACACCTGCGCTCTTCTAGCGTCCATGATCGGACAGATCAATCCATCTACTCCATACATCTGGTACGCCATTCCTTCTGCTGTCGGAATATGTATCAGTGGCTTATCAAGAGCTAACCCTAATCCTTTAGCTGTTGCCGCACCGATACGAAGCCCTGTAAAAGATCCCGGACCTCCCGACACTGCTATCGCATCAATCTCTGCAATCTCCATATCCAATTGTTTAAACATCACATCCAACATTGGCAACAACGTCTGAGAGTGTGTCTTCTTATAATTAATCGTATATTCTCCAATCACCTGTTCTTCCGTCACAAGTGCTACACTTGCAACCAATCCCGAACTATCTAACGCCAATACTTTCATTCTCTACACCTCTTCAATCGTCACTCTTCGGTATTCAAATCCATAAGATAAATCTTTCTCTATCACAATTTCCGTTCTTCGCTCTGGCAAAATCTCTTCAATCAAATTCGCCCATTCAATAAGGCATACGCCATTTCCATAAATGTAGTCATCAAATCCTATCTCATCCATCTCTTCCACATCACCTATGCGATATACATCAAAATGATAAAAAGGAATTCTCAACCCTTCATACTCTTGTACAATGGTAAAGGTCGGACTACTAATCGGTTCTTCTATACCGATCCCTTCTGCAAGCCCCTGTGTAAACACCGTTTTCCCAACACCCAAATCACCTACTAATGTATAAACTTGTCCCATTTTACTCGCTTGTCCAATCTTCTTTCCAAGTGCAAATGTCTCTTCTGGACTTATTGTTTCTATAACCATACTAACCCCTAACTAACTGTTCTAATCTTCACCTTATTATTTGAAATATGTGTAAATAACATTTTAACTGTTTCTGTATATTGATCACCCAAATCAGATTTCGGAAGAATAAATGCTCTCATTCTAGTAAAATAAATAATAATGCAACTATTGGTAGCTGTCACCTTCACAATTGTATCCCACGGAACATTCGATTCTTGATCATCTTGAGTCACCCTAATTCCCTCTTCTGACAATTCATAATGAATCGGTTTACGAAACATCGGTGTACGTTTCACTTGCTGCCTCGCTCTATTCCATAAAATAATAGGTTGTCCAAACACAAATACCACACCAATTGCCAAGATAGCAAGAGAACTCTGATTAACAGAAATCATCGCACCATTCCCACCATATACCAGGCAAACAAACCCAAAGACAGTTCCTCCGATTCCGCCAATACTCGAATACGTATGTTGAAGCAAAAAACTGTACATCTCCTTCACTGTCATTTGTACACTTACTTTAATATTCATACCAAACCTCCGATATCATTTCCATTACATTCCCTAAAATTCCATTACATTATATGATACCATACTTTTCCGTGCACTTCTATAAAATAAGTAGTAATTATTCAGTCACAGTTGTATCTGTAGCTTACGCACATTATCAATACAACTGTGTCTGAATCCTACATCATTTTCGTCCCAACCTTCACCCTTTTATAACTCACAAATACTACCGCAGACACCACCACCCCTTTTAATAAGTTAAATGGTGCAACTGCAAATACCACAAAGGTAAAGAGATTCGTAATGTTACCATTTAACACAGTTCCCATTTCTACCAACGCTTCTATTGGCATCTGAAATGCCGCTGCATATGCGGGCAACAATACATATGCATTTAAAAAGCATCCAACTACTGTCATAAACAAGGTTCCCACTATCATACCTATTAAAGCCATTTTCTTCGTCTTATGTCTACGATAAATAATACCTGCTGGAATGCAGAACGAGCAACCAATAATCAGATTCGCCATTTCTCCTACTCCTGCTGTTACACTTCCATCAATGATGAAATTGAGTAATATCTTAATCAATTCAATAATCGCACCCGCTAATGGCCCTAATGCGAAGCAGCCAATAAGTACTGGGACTTCACTTAAATCTAATTTATAGAATCCTGGTGCAAATGGCATCGGTATTTCAAACAACATCAGCACTACCGCTATTGCTGCTAACATTCCTATCTGTGCCATCTTTGTTACATTTACTCTTTTACTTATTGCTACATTACTGTTCATATCTTTCTCTCCTTTGAATGGTTTGAAAAACTTCGTATCACCTGAGACAGCTTTGCATATGGACGCTAAATTATTTATCCTTTATACAAAAAAACACCCCGAATCTTATGGATTCAGGGTGTTTATTATAGTTATAGTCTCTATATCTATCTGCTCATCTTCTCTCATCCAGACTTTACTGTCGGTACTGGAATCTCACCAGTTCAGCCATCTGCTACTGCAGACAGGTCGCGGACTTTACCGCCGGTTGGGAATCTCACCCTACCCCGAAGAATTTCATTATTAAATTATTTTGTCTTTTGTTACGCAATCAGAATAACACAAAGATTTATAATCAGCAAGCATTATATTATTTCCTTATCGTAACGGTCTATAGAGAATCCTCTCCCTTTCACTTCATTAATATGTGATATCGTGGTAAATGCTTGTGGGTCGATTCCTTGTATCATCTGCTGCACATCATATAACTTGCGGTTCTGGATAATACAAAGTACCGCACTTTGTTCTTTGGACTCTAAGCCTGTTTCAATCTTAACTAACGTAGCGCCTACTTCCATCTCTACTAACAAGCATTTCTTGATTTCTTGATATTTACTAGAAATAATAAATAGTTGAATCTGGGATTGACCTATCACTGTAACTTGTCCTATCACAATTGTACATATCACAAGAGCCAGCACTCCATATAGTAATTGTTCTGGTGTTGAGAAGAATACTTGCAATCCAATAATGGCAAAATCAACCACATAAACACAAATCGCAACGGATATATGTGAAGTCTTATTCAATACAAGCGCCAAAATATCTGAGCCACCTGTAGACGCCCCTGTACGAATAATAATTCCTATCCCTAGCCCTAACAATAGCCCTGAATAAATAACCGCAAGTAGTACATTATCTGTCAATGTATCAATATTAGGAATCATACTTACACACTTCAGTGATAATGGATAAAATACTGTACTGAGGATTGTTGTCAATGCAAATTTCTTTCCTAGAACAGCTGCACCCAGTACAAACAACAGCATATTGATACAGAAGATAATTACCGACAACTCTAAGTTAGGGAAATAGTGATTAATGGTCAATCCAACTCCAGTTGCGCCTCCCATAACCAAGCCTATCGGTAATACAAATGCCGATACTACAAATGCAAGGATAATATTTCCCGCTAATACGCTTACAACAGTCTTAACTGTTTTTTTATTCATTTTATTGAATCCCTTTCATCGTTAATTGAATTCGTTTTTTCTTCAAATCTACGCTCATCACTTTCACATCTACTACATCACCCACACTTACGGCTTCTAATGGATGTTTGATGAATTTCTCTGTAATCTGAGATATGTGCACTAAACCATCTTGATGTACACCAATATCTACAAATGCCCCAAAATCAATAACATTGCGGACGGTACCTTTTAGAGTCATTCCTTCTTTGAGATCTTTCATATCTAAAACATCGGTTCTCAAAATCGGTTTTGGCATCTCATCACGAGGATCTCGTGCTGGTTTTTCTAATTCTTTGACCATATCGAGTAACGTAATTTCTCCAATTCCCAACTCTTCTGCCAAGCTCTTTGTACCTACCTGGCCTTTTCCTGTTACCATTTTAGAGATTCCTGACAAATTATTCTCTGCAATATCTGCCACCGTATATCCTAATCTTTCAAGTAATGCTGTAGCAGCATCATAACTCTCTGGATGTACACTCGTTCCATCCATTGGATTCTTTCCACCTGTAATTCTCATAAATCCTGCACATTGCTCATACGCTTTTGGTCCTAACTTAGCAACCTTCAATAACTCTTTTCTACTCTTGAAGCTTCCATTTTCTTCGCGGTATTCTACGATATTCTTAGCAATCACTTTACTAATACCTGAAATATATGCAAGAAGCGGCGCCGATGCTGTATTCAAATCAACTCCTACTCTATTTACGCAGTCTTCTACAACTCCTGATAATGCTTCCGTTAATTTTTTCTGGTTCAAATCATGCTGATACTGTCCCACTCCAATGGATTTCGGATCAATCTTAACTAATTCAGCTAATGGATCTTGTAATCGTCTCGCTATCGAAGCTGCACTTCTTTGACCTACATCGAATTTCGGAAACTCTTCTGAAGCTAATTTACTAGCAGAATATACAGATGCGCCTGCTTCATTTACAATGACATACTGTACGTTTTCTGGTATCTGTTGGAATAACTCTACTATAAATTGCTCTGATTCTCTAGAAGCTGTTCCATTCCCCACCGAAAATAAGGTTATATTATATTTTTTAATTGCTTTTTTAAGTACTTCTCTTGCTGCTTCCATCTTCTGTGGTGACGTAGGTGCTGTAGGATAGATTACTGTAGTTGCAAGTACTTTCCCTGTTGGATCTACAATTGCTAACTTACATCCTGTTCGGAATGCTGGATCCCATCCAAGCACAACTTGTCCCGCAATTGGTGGTTGCATCAATAACTGTACCAAATTCTTTTTGAATATCTCAATAGCTCCGTCCTCAGCTTTTTCTGTTAAATCACTACGGATTTCACGTTCTATCGCTGGTCCTATAAGTCGTTTATAGCTATCTTCAATAACAGCCATTAAAACTGGTTCCGTATATTCATTCTTACCAACAATCGTTTTCTTTGCTAAATATCTTAAAATGTCTTCTTCTGGAGCCTCTACTTTTACCGTAAGAATTTTTTCTTTCTCTCCACGATTTAATGCTAAGATTCTATGACCTGCTAACTTCGCTACAGCTTCTTCAAATGCATAATACATCTCGTATACAGATTCTGCCTCATCATCTTTCGCAACAGACGTAATTTTCCCCTTGTTAAATGTAATATTACGGATATATATTCTATAGTCAGCTTCGTCCGAAATACTCTCTGCGATAATATCCATCGCTCCTGTAAGCGCATCTTCTACCGTATTCACTTCCTTCTCCAACGAAATATACTCTAACGCCACTTCTTCTAGTGGTTGCTTTACTTTTTGTAATAGAATGATATTTGCAAGTGGCTCTAATCCTTTTTCTTTCGCTATTGTTGCACGCGTTCTTCGCTTCGGTCTATATGGACGATACAAATCTTCTACCACAACTAATGTCTCAGCCGCTATGATCTGGGCACGTAACTCCGCCGTTAACTTTCCTTGTTCTTCAATAGTGGAAAGTACTTGTTCTTTCTTCTCTTCTAAATTTCTCAAATATGTCAATCGCTCAAATAATTTTCGCAATTGTTCATCATCTAATGACCCTGTCACTTCTTTACGATACCTTGATATAAAAGGAATTGTATTCCCCTCATCTATCAATTTAACCGCAGCTTCTACTTGCCATTTCTGAACACCCAATTCTTGTGTGATTTTTTGATTTATATCCATTACTCTTACCTTTCTTTCTTACTATATTAAGCTTATTCATTATATAATATCTATGTATCAATAGCAAATCTAGAGTTCACTCTGTTTTTCCCTTTTGAATTGTGCTATACTTTTTCTATAAAAATGAAAAAAGGAGTGTCCCAATCTTATGGAAACTACAATTTCAAAACAACAATTAAAATCAAAAATGACAAAAGATAAAATATTCAACGCTGCAAAAGAAATCCTTCAACAAGATGGCTATGAAGCGCTTTCGATAAAAAATATTTGTGAATTAGCAGGGGTATCAAACGGAAGTTTTTATCACCACTTCCAAACAAAAGAAGACCTACTTTCTTACTATATCGAACACCTTCCTTCTATTAACGAACATACTGTAGATTTACCTACCTCGCTTGATGAAACCATTGAATCTATTTTGCAGATTTATTTAAATTATGTAGAATACTGCGAAGAGCTTGGTGTTAGTTTCTTGGCGAGCTACTATACTCCCAAAAATGAAGCCTTGAATCCTCACCTTCGCACAGAACGAGCATATCCAATCATTACCGTCCAACATTATTTAGAACGCGTGATTGCAAATGACATTATTCACACTCAGTATTCTATTGAGGAAATCACTACTGATATTCGTATGTTAATCATAGGAAACGTTTTTGAATGGTGCCTAAATAATGGTGATACAGCTTTTGTTTCTAATGTACGTCGTTCTCTTGGTTGTTACTTACGTACCGCATTATACTAATTTCTTTTTGTTATAAAAATTCTAAAAGGGAAATGTCATACAATTCAGTAGACATTTCCCCATTTTTATTTTTTCGTATTCACTACTTCCGCTCTGATTGCTTACCATCCAGTAAAAAATACATTTCCACCTATCACAACGCCTTCTCGTTCAGAGCTACCCGCATGTAAGAAGTAATAGCAATTACTTATAGAATCTATTTGCACACCATTCATAGCATCTTGTGCCACCTGGTATGACAGGCTACTTGCACCCATCTCTAGTTTTGCAGATAACTTCCCTGTCCATGTCGGCGAAAACTGACCGCTCGCATATATAACATCATAAACACTATTCGGAAAACTTGAACTTTCTACTCGATTCATGATAACTGTTGCTACTGCTAATCTCGCACTATAATCTTCTCCTGCTTCACAATCTAAAAGTGCTGCAAATATGTCCAATTCATTTGCCGAAGCGCTATAACTTCCACCGCTAGTACTTGCCTGTGCTAATGCTGCTGCCTCTGCAGCTGCTTTAGCAGCAGCTTCTGCGGCTAGTCTCGCTTCTTCTGCTTTCACTTCTTCTATCTCTGCTTGTACCGCTTCTAAATCGATTGCTAATTCATCTGCCTTAGTTTGTAATTCAAGTTCTTTTGCTTCTGCTGATTCTTGAAGCGCAATTAGAACTTCTTGCTCAGCGATTGCTGATTCTTCCTCGAATTCAATTTCCTCACGCACGATTGTTAATTCTTCCAACATATTTCTATCGTATTCCGTGACATTTGTAATAAACTCAGTTTTATTAATAAAGTCAGCCATACTCTCTGCACTGAATAACAATTCCAGAAATGTCGTACCACCATTCTCATACATATAGCGGATTCTGACTTTCATACTTTCGTATTGTTCTTCTTCCTCTTGCGTTGCAATTTCTAACGCTTCTAGCGTCTTGCTCATCTGTGCTTCCGTTAATTCTATTTGATGATTCAGTTCTTCTAACTCTTCGCTTATTTCTATTATTTCTTCATTTATATCCCCTAGCTCTGCCTCTATACTCTCCGTTTCTTCTTCTAACTCTTCTATGGAGCCTGTGGCATAACAAGAAATAGACAATACAAATATCATTAATACACTAGTAAATGATAATAGTCTTTTTCTCTTCTTTTTTAAATATAGGTACATACATAATCCTTTCCTAATAAAATTGCTAACGATAATATACCTTATTCTTTATACATTTGCAATCAATACTTTTCACTATCTTATGTAATTCTTTTCCCTTAACACTTATTTTATACATGATATAGTATATTTTCTTGCTGTTTTTAGCTAGTGTTGTTCTAAATCGTCTCTTTATTAATTCTTTCTTAAGCTTCGTTTCCTAATGCCTGCACAAGCCCTTTTACTAATTGTTTGTATTGTTCCGCAATACGATTTGCAGTGTTTTGTACGTCCTTATGATCTAGCTGCGACACTGTCAATCCACTCGCCATATTCGTGATACATGAAATTCCACAAATTTTCATTCCCATATGGTTTGCCACCATCGCTTCACATACAGTGCTCATTCCCACTGCATCAATTCCTAACATCTTAGCTAATCTAATCTCTGCTGGTGTCTCATAGTTCGGCCCACTAAACTGTACATAAACTCCTTCTTGCAATGAAATTCCTTGCTCTTTTGCCACTTGTTTTGCCAGCTCAAGAATCTCTTTGTTGTAGACCTCACTCATATCTGGAAATCTTGGTCCTAATTCTTCTAGGTTTGGACCTATTAATGGACTCGGCACAAAGCTCGAGATATGATCAGTAATTAACATCAAATCCCCTTCACGGAATTTTGAATTCACACCACCTGCTGCATTTGTCAAAATCAACTTGTCCGCACCTAATTCTCTCATCACCCTAATAGGAAGAACCACATCACTCATTGGGTAGCCCTCGTAATAGTGAACACGGCCCTGCATCACTACTACTTTCACATCTCCCACATATCCAAACACAAACCTCCCTGTATGCCCCACTACTGTAGAAACAGGAAAACCTGGTATATCACAATAACTGACCTCACAAACTTTCTCGATTTCATCCGCAAAATATCCTAACCCAGACCCTAAAACAATTGCCACCTCTGGTTGAAATTCCACTTGGCTTTTTACATATTCTACACAAGTTCTTACTTTCTCCATCTTCTTATTTATCTCCCTTCTAAATTGGATTTACATGTACCATACAATGCTTAACTTTTGGAAATCCCTTCTCTATCTTGTCATGCACCTCTTCTGCAATACGATGCGCCTCAAATAGATTACAGTTTCCATTCATCGCAATCTCGACATCCACATATATTTTCGAAGCAAACAATCTTGTTTGCAACAAATCAAGTCTCTCGACACCTTTTGTCTCACAAATAATCTTCTCCAGAGCTTCTATCGTTTCTTCTTCGCAGGCCTTATCCACCATCTTATCCATAGCATCTTTAAACACATCATAGGCGGCTTTTACTATGAACACACAAATCACCACGCTCGCTACCGCATCACATACTGGAAATCCCATTCTAGCTCCTAGTATCCCTACAAATGCGCCTACTGATGATAATGCATCCGTTCTATGATGCCACGCGTCTGCCATTAGCGCTCCTGAATTTATCTTCTTCGCTCCTATTTTAGTATACCAATACATCCATTCTTTTACAGCAATCGATAATACTGCAACGACAAGTGGCAACATCGTCGGAATTTCCAATGCGCTAAATCCCCCGTTTGCAATAGTCTGTAGTCCATCGAGACCAATCCCTACCCCTGTTGCAAATAGCACGACTGCTAAAATGATAGATGCCACACATTCGATTCTGTCATGCCCATATGGATGGTCTTCATCTGAATCTTTCGCTGCCAAGCCTACTCCAATTAATACAATTACAGTACTAAATATATCTGACGCTGAGTGGATTGCATCAGAAATCATAGCTCCTGATTTTCCTAATATCCCAGCAAACAGTTTTACAAATGCCAAAATCAAATTCACTGATATGCTCACTGTTGAAATACGAAATGCCACTTGTTTACTTGATTCTATTTTCTTCATTGTAAGTCCTCTCCTTCACACCGATTGGTGCTTCTTAAGCATATGAAATTCCGCCTCTTTTGTCAAGAAAACTTAATCTTGCGTTTTCTTACCTATTTACCAATTATCGACAAGAAAACATCATAAAATTTTAATAACTTATCCCTTCTCTTATTCA
>JAWXVA010000188.1:0-3353 GCA_044425815.1 Eubacteriales bacterium | reverse complement strand
AGGAGTGTGTTCGAAGAGCTGAAAGGTCTAGATGAAGGATTCGCAGTCGCATTTAATGATGTAGATTTTTGTATGCGTATTCGAGAAGCAGGACACCTAATATGTTGGACACCGTTTGCAGAGTTATATCACCATGAATCTATTATGAGAGGATATGAAGATACGGCAGAGAAACAAAAACGATTCAAAGGAGAAATAGATAAATTTCGTGGGCGTTGGGGGAGTGCGCTGGAAAAGGGTGATCCGTATTATAATGTGAATTTGACGTTGGATAGTGAGGATTTTAGTTATAGGATATAATTTATTGACACTTGAGCAACAGATTGAGTATTCCACTATCAAACACCACAGTATTAGGGCAAGCTTTATATTGTTATATATTATGGTAATAGGGGAGTTTTTTGGATGTGGATATAAAATTTGACCGTACTAAAATTTTACTAAGAATTAAGTGATGAGAATTTCAGATAATAAAATCAATTAGATTAAAAATATGTCATTACAAAAGGATAGTGTCAAATGAATTATGATAAAACACGAGCTAAAAAATAGGCTCAAACGAACCTTGAAAACTGTAGATATTTATAAATATAAGCTCTCTGAGGGCATAGGGCATCGCCCTAAGAACCCACAAGGGACTCGTCCCTTGACCCAACATGGGCTTTGCCCAAACCCATCCTCGCCGGAAGGCAGGAAAAGGGCGCAGTTGCCCCTTTTCTGCTGAATAGGATAATCCGTGAATCTTATATCAAGGAACTTTCGCGGCATATCCTCGTGCGATGCACTGCGGTATTCCACGGTTTCCTTGACAACGATTCCGCTCCTTTATGCGACGGATTGATTTTCTAGATTGATGATTGTTTGTTGACCAAGGAAAATGAGAAGTTGCCATTTGCCTGGCATATTATCAGCACCTTTTAACATATCAATCTCATTGAGTACTTTATGACCTGTATATTCGTGTGGTCGAAGGAAGTTATAATAGGCAACCCATAGAGCTAAATCATAGTTGGCACCGTTGATGCTATCAAATCCGTTAGTAGGTCGATAGGAAGCTTTGTATGTACGATTTAATCGTTCAATCATCTGCTTATAAGGTCGAAATTTTTTGGATACTGCATCATCGTTGGTAAGACCAATTACTTGAGTGATATCAAATTTAAAACTATCACCGAATTCGTGAAAGAACTGTTGTGCAGCTAAAGGATATGCGCTATATCCATCTGCAATGAATTTAAATTGTGCAGGTAATTCTTTTAGTTGTTTGAATGCCATTCGCATTGCGAGGATGCATGGACCCACACCACGATTATCAGAAACTTGATACCCAATAATGGAGCGACTGGCTGCATCCATGATAAACCAGATGTAAGCTTTCACACCACGGATTTTGATATAGGTTTCATCGGCAGTAAAGACTTTGCTGGTACCGTAATCATAGTTATCAACAAAGGGTTTTACGCACATAGCGGCTGTTTTGCAGTAGTTGGCGATACTTTGATGTGAGATGTCGATGTTGTATAAATCCTTCAAAGCGTATTTAGTTTTCCGTAATGAAAGACCAAGATTCACATGAAGGGTAAGGCATAAAGCCATGGTATTAGAATCGAATTTTGTGAATTTCAGTGATGACGCATTTTTAGGTAATGAATTTAGATCCATCTTAAAGAAATCTATCGTAAATTCACGGTAGATATAATGGAGTTTGTAGTTGTTTTTACCATAGTCTTCTTCTAAATGTTTTTTCTTAACCTTCTTTAAGTTGTGAAGATAATAAGAGCATTTAGGATTTACGCATTTGTGTATGATGAAGTGCTTACGGTCTTTTTTATGAACGAGGCTGTGGTTACAGTGTGGACATTTCAGAACAGTAGTTTTGGAAAAACGATTATCTTTAGTTGGAGAAAAATGGGATTGGCATACTTTGCATAGGACTTGGCTTTTTTTCTTACCATCGTTCCACATGAGGTAGTCAACTGGAGTACCACAAGCAGGACAACAGCAAGAAGCAGGAATGTCACATTCGGTTCGTCTAAAGACAGGCTTAATGGTTTTGTTGTAACGTCTCTGATAATAAGAGATGAGATCCTTCCAGTTCCACTCTTGCTGATAGGAAATAAGTTTAGGAAGTTCATCTATTTTGAATTTTTGATACTCGGGAGAGTGAGAATCATCAAAAGCCCACTGTTTGAGTGGGATGTATCTGCAGATAAAATGTAAAAGCCAAGTAATTTGTTGCGATTGGTATTGAATGATTTGTAATAGATATTGTATAATGTCCATAGCAATGATTTATCCTTTCGTATGTGTGGTTTTGGTTGATTACATTATACAAGAAAATAGGGGGTCATTGCTATTTTTATACGAAAAATAGTGATAATCCTTGAAAATAAAGGGTTTTAAGGAATAAAAAAACAAAAAAGGGGTGTCAGAATTGACACTACCCGTAGAACAAGAGGAGATACAAAATGAAAAAAGGCTTCGATAATGAAAAGTATTTAGCAATGCAATCACAGCATATTAGAGAGCGAATTAATAAATTCGACAATAAATTATATCTAGAATTTGGTGGTAAATTATTCGATGACTACCATGCTTCAAGAGTGTTACCTGGTTTTGAACCTGATAGCAAATTGCGTCTATTAAAAGAATTGTCTGACCAGACAGAAATTGTAATCGTAATTAGTGCTCTTGATATTGTGAAGAATAAAATGCGTGGTGATTTAGGCATTTCGTATGATGACGATGTATTACGACTACGCAACGCATTCCAAGATAACGAACTATTCGTTGGGAGTGTGGCGATTACTCAATATAGCGGTCAAAGTAGTGCAAATCTCTTTAAATCAAGACTAGAGAAACTTGGCATCAAAGTATATCTACTGCATTCAATAGAAGGATACCCACACAACATTTCCCATATCGTAAGTGATGACGGCTATGGTAAGAATGATTATATTGAAACAACTCGTCCTCTTGTAGTAATTACTGCGCCTGGGCCTGGAAGCGGCAAGATGGCTACTTGCCTATCTCAATTATACCACGAACACAAGAGAGGTATTCCTGCTGGATATGCGAAATTCGAGACGTTCCCTATCTGGAACTTACCACTGAAACATCCTGTTAATATCGCTTACGAAGCTGCTACTGCTGATCTGAATGACCTTAATATGATTGACCCATTCCACCTTGAAGCTTATGGAGAAACAACTGTAAATTATAATAGGGACATCGAAATCTTCCCTGTTCTTGGAGCAATCTTTGAACAAATATATGGAGAAAATCCTTACAAATCACCAACTGATATGGGTGTAAATATGGCTGGAAATTGCATCTGCAATGATGAAGTCTGT
>JAWXVA010000047.1:0-18752 GCA_044425815.1 Eubacteriales bacterium | reverse complement strand
TACATGGTTTAAATATAGATGTTCTTAAAATTGACAGAAGTTTTATTGTGAATTCGATAGATGATGGAAAAGGAGCTATTATCATCGAATCTGTTATTAAAATGGCTCAGGCAATGAATTTGGAAACAGTAGCAGAAGGAATTGAAACAAAAGAGCAACTAGAATATTTACAAAGATTAAATTGTGAATTTGGACAAGGATATTATTTTTCAAGACCGTTACCAGAAGAAGAATTTTTGGAGTTTTTCAAATCAAATACAAATGTAGATGAAGAGTGGTAATTAAAAAAGACATGTAGAAGTAAATGAGTGGTTAGTAATAAAAGCATTTATTTCAGACATGTCTTTTTTATTATAGTTTTAATAAGATTCCAAGTAATGAGCCAATAAGTATCCACCACAATGGATGGAGCTTCTTTAATTGCTTGATTTGCATGCAGCTGAATAAGACGACGCACATAATGATATTAATAGTGATAGGTGTGTAAGAACCATCTGTTTCGAATAGGAATAAGCTCAATTTACATAATTCCCAAACAGCACATAAAATAAGCGCAGCTACAACGGGTCTGATCCCGATAAATACAGCTTTTACCGTGTTGTTTTCGCTAAAGTTCTGCATGAATTTTGCTATGAGCATAATAATTACGAGTGCAGGACTCACAAGACCCATAGTAGCAATAAAAGCGCCGAAAACACCACCAGCTTCAAAGCCAGCATAAGTAGCCATATTAATCCCAACAGGACCAGGAGTACTTTGGCTAATGGCAACCATATTAGCAAATTCTGCTGTAGTGTACCAATCATATTTCGTGGTCAAATCAATTAAAAATGGAACAGTAGCCATACCGCCACCTACGGCAAATAGACCAATCTTAAAAAATTCAATAAATAATTGTATATATACCATTATCTTTTACCTTTCACTTTCTCAATAATAACTCCAATTATAGCAGCCATAACAATAATGAATATTGTAGAAATCGGTGTGAATAGTGCTAGAATTACAGCGAGTGAGAATAGTAATCCACCGATCCAATTTTTGATTCCTGATTTCATCATTTGTACAACAGTGGTCATCATGAGACCACATACTACAATTCGAATTCCAGCAAAAGCATGAAGTAAGATGACATTGTCCATGTAATTTTTAAGGACGGAGGCGATTAGAACGATTATAATAAGGGAAGGAGAAACTTCACCTAACGTAGCGGCAATCCCACCAGCAATTCCTTTTTTCTTAAAACCTATGTAAGTAGCTGTGTTTACAGCAATAATTCCAGGTGTGCATTGACCTATAGCGTAAATGTCTAGCATTTCCTCTTCTTTAATCCATTCGTATTTATCTACAACTTCCCTTTTTAACATAGGGAGCATTGCGAGGCCACCGCCGAAAGTGAGCAGTCCGATTCGGAAGAATGCTTGGTACAGTTCCCATAATAATTTCATATATTATCTCCTTTGTCATAAATTAAGTACTGTTTCATATTACCTTGAAATAATAGAAATAGCAATATTTCTAGCATGTAAATATAGTGCACGTGAAAATTTTGTAAAACAGTATTGACAACAATCCTATCTAGTGTTAAATTAATAAGCGTAAGGTATTAGCACTCGAAACGCAAGAGTGCTAATAACGAGATAGAAAGGAGCTGCTTATGGAATTAAATGAAAGAAAGATGACGATTCTACAAGCCGTTATCAAGAACTATCTAGAAACAGGAGAACCAGTTGGTTCTAGAACTATTTCAAAATATTCGGATTTGAATCTTAGTTCGGCTACCATTCGTAATGAGATGGCAGATTTAGAAGAGCTAGGATACATCATGCAACCACATACTTCAGCTGGTAGAATTCCATCAGATAAGGGATATCGCTTCTATGTTGATCAGCTTATGGCTGATAAGACAAGAGAAGTTGAAGAAATGAAAGAGCAGATGTTAACTAAGGCTGATAAGATGGATCAAATACTGAAGCAAGCAGCTAAAGTATTAGCAAATAGCACAAATTATGCGACGATGGTTACTTCTCCAACTTACAATCAAAATAAATTGAAATTCATACAACTTTCTCAAGTAGACGATGAACAGATAGTAGTCGTTGTAGTAATGGAAGGGAATATTATCAAAAACCAAATTATTACGGTGGAGAAAGAATTAAGTAATGAAGCTCTGTTAAAACTAAATATGTTACTGAACACTCATTTAAATGGAATTTCTATAGAAGAAATTAATCTAGGTATGATAGCAGTTCTGAAAGAACAAGCAGGAAGTCATAGCGAAGTGATTAGCGAAGTGCTAGATGTTGTTGCTGATATTATCAGAATAGAAGATGATTTGGAAATTTATACCAGTGGTGCAAGCAATGTATTTAAGTATCCAGAATTAAGAGATAATCAAACAGCAGAGGAAATATTGAATGTCTTTGAAGAAAAGCAACAATTGGCGGATTTTGTGACACAGAACTTAAATAGTGAAGAAAATGGAATTCAGGTTTATATAGGAAGTGAAACTTCCGTACAGAGCATGAAAGATTGCAGTGTAGTAACTGCAACATATGATTTAGGAGATGGAATGCAAGGTTGCATCGGAATTGTAGGACCTAAGAGAATGGATTACGAGCACGTTATGAAGACTCTTAATACATTGAAGACAGAGCTAGATAACATTTATCATAAGAAAGAATAGAAAGGCGGTATCATTCGTGTCAGAAGAAAAGAACATAGTAGAAGAAGCGATTGAAGAAGCAAAAGCAGCAGCAAAAGAACCAGAGCAAGACGTAGTTACAGAAGAAGTAGAAGCGGTAGAAGGTGTCGTAGAAGATACGGAAGCGCAAGAAGAGGTAGAAGCAACTGAAGTAGCAGACGAGACAGACACAGTAGAAGAAACAAAAACGGAAAAGAAAAAAAAGAAATTATTCAAAAAAGCAGACCCAAAAGATGAAAAAATAGCAGAATTGACAGACAGAGTTACTCGTCAGATGGCTGAGTTCGATAACTTCCGTAAGAGAAGTGAGAAAGAAAAGTCGGAGAGATATGAGATTGGAGCAAAAGACATCATAGAGAAGATTCTATCAATAGTAGACAATTTCGAAAGAGGATTTCAAGGGGTTTCAGAAGAAGATATGGCGAATCCATTTGTAGATGGTATGGATAAGATTTACAAGCAATTACTTACGACTCTAGAAGCAGTAGATGTAAAAGCTATTCCAGCGACTGGGGAAGAATTTAATCCAGAACTACACAATGCAGTAATGCACATAGAGGATGAAGAACTTGGAGAAAATATAGTTGCAGAAGAATTTCAAAAAGGATACACATATAGAAATCATGTAGTAAGACATAGTATGGTAAAAGTAGCAAATTAATCTTACGTGTAATTTAGCTGAAGAAGCTAGTTTATATATAAAAAAACAAACAAATTAAATTCATTATAATAGGAGGAACAAACAATGGGTAAAATTATTGGTATTGACTTAGGAACAACAAATAGCTGTGTAGCCGTAATGGAAGGTGGCCAACCAGTGGTAATCACAAATACAGAAGGTGCTAGAACAACACCATCAATCGTTGCATTCACAAAGACAGGTGAGAGATTAGTTGGAGAACCAGCAAAACGTCAAGCTGTAACAAATGCAGAGAAGACAATTGCATCAATCAAAAGAGATATGGGTACAGATCGCAAAGTAGCAATCGATGATAAGAAATACTCACCACAAGAGATTTCGGCTATGACACTTCAAAAATTAAAAGCTGATGCAGAAGCATACTTAGGCGAAACAGTTACAGAAGCAGTTATTACAGTTCCAGCATATTTCAATGACGCACAACGTCAAGCAACAAAAGATGCTGGTAAAATCGCAGGATTAGATGTAAAACGTATTATCAATGAGCCAACAGCAGCAGCTTTAGCATATGGATTAGATAATGAACACGAACAAAAAATCATGGTTTATGATTTAGGTGGTGGTACATTCGACGTATCTGTAATCGAAATCGGTGATGGAGTAATTGAAGTTCTTTCAACAGCAGGAGATAACAAACTTGGGGGAGATGACTTTGACCAAAAAATTACGAACTACATGTTAGCAGAATTTAAAAAAGCAGAAGGTGTTGATTTGTCAGCAGATAAAATGGCACTTCAAAGATTAAAAGAAGCAGCGGAGAAAGCAAAAAAAGAATTATCATCAGCTACAACAACAAATATTAACTTACCATTTATCACAGCTACAGCAGAAGGTCCAAAACACTTTGATATGAACCTTACAAGAGCAAAATTTGATGAATTAACAAGTGATTTAGTTGAAAGAACAGCAGAACCAGTAAAAAGAGCTTTATCAGATGCTGGAATTACAGCTTCTGAATTAGGTCAAGTATTATTAGTTGGTGGTTCAACACGTATCCCAGCTGTACAAGATAAAGTAAGAGGTTTAACAGGTAAAGAAGCTTCAAAAACATTGAATCCTGATGAATGCGTTGCATTAGGTGCATCAATCCAAGGTGGTAAATTAGCAGGGGATGCTGGCGCAGGTGATATTCTTCTTCTAGACGTAACTCCACTTTCATTATCAATCGAAACGATGGGTGGTGTGGCTACAAGATTAATCGAGAGAAATACAACAATTCCTACTAAGAAGAGCCAAATCTTCTCGACAGCAGCCGATAACCAAACAGCAGTAGATATCAACGTAGTTCAAGGCGAAAGACAATTTGCTAGAGATAACAAATCTCTTGGACAATTCAGATTAGATGGAATTCCACCAGCTGGAAGAGGAATCCCACAAATCGAAGTTACATTTGATATCGATGCAAATGGTATCGTTAATGTTTCAGCAAAAGATCTTGGAACAGGTAAAGAGCAAAGAATTACAATTACAGCAGGATCAAACATGTCAGATTCTGATATTGATAAAGCAGTAAAAGATGCGGCGGAATTCGAAGCACAAGATAAGAAACGTAAAGAAGCAATCGATGCAAAAAATGATGCAGATTCAATGATTTTTCAAACTGAAAAAGCATTAAATGAAGTAGGAGATAAAATCGATTCTTCTGAAAAAGCAGCAGTAGAAGCTGAAATTGCAACATTAAAAGAATTAGTAGAAAAAACTCCAGTAGAAGAAATGACAGAAGCTAATGTAGCTGAGTTAAAAGCTGCACAAGAAAAAATGATGGAGAGTGCTCAAAAAGTATTTGCGAAAGTATATGAACAAGCAAATCCACAAGGTGCAGGTCCGGATATGGGAGCAGGTTCAGCTCCAGAAGGATTTGATGGAGATGATGTTGTAGATGGAGATTACAAAGAAGTATAAACAAAGAAGTATAAATAAAGAAGTATAAATAAAGAATAAATACTGACGTATGAACTTATTAAGTGCGTATGTAAGATATTGGGGAATATTCTACAGGCTTTCCAGCTTGTAGAATTTCCTTATGTTAGAATGAAAGGAAATTATTATGGCAGATAAAAGAGATTATTATGACGTCTTAGGCGTTGATAAGAGTGCTGATGACGCTGTGCTTAAAAAAGCGTATCGTCAAGTTGCTAAGAAATACCATCCAGATGTAAACCCAGGAGATGAAGAAGCAGAAAAGAAATTTAAAGAGGCTTCGGAGGCGTATGGTGTACTTAGTGATGCTGATAAAAGACGTCAATACGATCAATTTGGTCACGCGGCATTCGAAAATGGTGGCGGCGGAGCAGGTGGCTTCGGAGGTGGCTTCGGAGGATTTGACTTTGGTGGTGCCGACTTTAGTGATATTTTTGGAGATTTATTCGGAGGTGGAAGATCAAGCAGAGGACGTGCTAATAATGGACCGATGCAAGGTGCGAATCAACGTGCAAGTGTGCGTATCACATTTGAAGAATCTATCACGGGATGCAATAAAGAATTAAATGTTGTGATTAAAGATTCTTGTACTACTTGTGGTGGTACTGGGGCAAAACCTGGAACAACACCTGAGAGTTGTTCGAAATGTGGCGGAAAAGGTCAAGTGGTTTATACTCAACAATCCTTCTTTGGTACGGTTCAAAATGTTCAGACTTGTCCGGATTGTCGCGGAACAGGTAAGATTATCAAAGACAGATGTTCTGATTGTGGTGGAACAGGATTTATTGCGAAGAAGAAGACTATCGAGGTTTCTATTCCGGCAGGAATTGATAATGGACAAAGCATCCGCATTTCAGGTAAGGGTGAGCCAGGTATAAATGGTGGGCCACGGGGAGACTTGTTGGTTGAAATTATTGTTTCAAGACATCCTATTTTTGTGAGACAAGAATATACGATATTCTCGACTGTGTCCATTAGCTATGCACAAGCAGCGTTAGGAGCAGATATTCGTATCAAAACTGTTGATGGTGAAGTGATTTACAATGTAAAAGCAGGAACAAAAACTGATACAAAAGTAAGATTAAAAGGTAAAGGTGTACCAAATGTTCGTAATAAACAGGTTCGAGGAGATCATTACGTAACGTTAGTAGTACAAACACCAGAGCGATTAAGCTCAGAAGCAAAAGAAGCACTTCGCAGATTTGATGAATTGACAGGAAATTCACTACATGCAGCGAACCCAGAAAAGCATGCAGAAGAAGAGCAAAAAGCAAAAGCGAAGAAAAAAGGGTTTATGGGAAAGCTAAAAGAATCCTTTGAAGATAATTAGTATTGTATAAATTGCGATGTCGTATTAAGATTACATTAGAGATGTTGATGAATAATAGAAAAGTGAGGATAATACTATGAAAGTTGTAGCAACAGAAAAGGCGCCAAAAGCATTAGGACCATATTCACAAGGATACGTACACAATGGGATTTTTTATTCAGCGGGTCAAATCCCGATTAATCCAGAAGTAAATGATATAGAAGTAGAAGATATAGAAGGGCAAGCGGAGCAAGTGTGCAAAAACTTAGGTGCTGTATTAGAAGCAGCTGGAAGCTCATATGATAAAGTATTAAAGACAACATGTTTTTTAAGTGATATGGATAATTTTGCGGCATTTAATGAAGTTTATGCAAAATATTTTACAGGAAAACCAGCAAGAAGCTGCGTGGCAGTAAAGACTCTACCAAAGAATGTTTTAGTAGAAGTTGAATTAATCGCAGTTGTAGAAGAATAAAACAAACCTGATTACATTCATGATTAAAGAGTTCTGCATATAAGAGTATTAAGAGTAGAGTAAATCTATTTTCAATACTCTTTTTTGGATTAAAATTAATCAAGATAGCATAGGGTAATGTGCGATTTAGCACTATACATTGTAAAAGTGACATGATATAATCTAAATTATATATTTTGTTAAAGGAAGGGTAGAATATGTCGAATAAAATTATTATGCTTGGAAATGAAGCGATAGCTCGCGGAGCTTATGAAGCAGGGGTAAAAGTATCAGCAGCATATCCAGGAACACCAAGTACAGAAATTAATGAAAATATGGTAAAGTATAAAGAAAATATATACTGTGAATGGTCACCGAATGAGAAAGTAGCGACAGAAGTAGCTATAGGTGCAAGTATTTCAGGTGTACGTTCTATGGCTATTATGAAGCATGTGGGATTAAATGTAGCAGCGGATCCTCTATTTACTGCCTCGTATATGGGAGTGAATGGTGGATTGATGTTAGCAGTAGCAGATGATCCAGGACTATATAGTTCCCAAAATGAACAAGATACTCGTATGGTTGCAAGGGCTGCTCAAGTACCGGTTATAGAACCGTCCACAAGCCAAGAAGCAAAAGATTTTGTGGGAATTGCAATGGAATTAAGTGAACGATTTGATAGACCGTTTATTATGCGAACAACTACGAGACTTGCGCACTCACAAGGATTGGTAGAATTAGGTGAGAGAGTAGAAATCGAAGATAAACCATATGAACGTGATATGGCAAAATACGTTATGATGCCAAACTGTGCTAAAAATCGACATGTGATTATTGAACAAAAAAATAAAGAATTAGCAGAATATGCGAATGAATTATCTATCAATACAGTAGAGATAAAAGATACTAAAATCGGTGTGATTACGAGTGGGATTCCATATTTATATGTAAAAGAAGCATTGCCAGAAGCATCCGTATTGAAATTAGGTATGGTGAATCCATTGCCACAGAAATTAATTGAAGAATTTGCCGAAAAAGTAGATAAGTTATACATAGTGGAAGAGTTAGATCCTGTGATTGAAACACAAGTGAAATCATGGGGAATAAAATGTGTAGGGAAAGAAATTTTCACAGTACTCGGAGAATATAGTTCAAATATGATTCGTACTGCTATTGCGGGAGAAAGTCTTGAGATTGCAGCACCAGCACAGGTGCCACCTAGACCACCTATATTATGCTCAGGATGTCCTCATCGTAGCGTATTCTTAGCTCTTAAAAGATTGAAAATTCATGTTGCAGGAGATATTGGATGTTATACATTGGGTGCAGTAGCTCCATTATCTGTTGTAGATACAACGATTTGTATGGGAGCGAGCATTAGTAGCTTGCATGGTATGGAAAAAGCAAAGGGTAGTGAATACATTAAAAATTGGGTGGCGTGTATTGGAGATTCGACATTCATGCATACAGGTGTTAATTCATTGATTAATATGGTTTACAACAAGAGTACAGGAACTGTACTGATTATGGATAACTCAACGACGGGAATGACAGGACATCAAGATCACGCAGCAACAGGTAAGACGCTTCAAGGTGAGGACGCTCCAGCGATTGATATACCAGAACTTTGTAAAGTAATTGGGGTGAAAAATGTACGAGTGGTGAATGCTTTAGATTTAAGAGCTGTTATTGACACTGTAAAAGAAGAAGTGAATAAAGATGAACTTTCAGTAATCATTACAGTAACACCTTGTGTATTATTATCAAAAGAGAAAAAACCAGTATATAGAATTGACGAAGGAAAATGTAAGCGTTGTGGAGCATGTATGACACCAGGATGTCCATCGATTACGAAAAAAGCGGATGGAAGTATTGTGATTGATGACACCATGTGTACAGGTTGCGATCTCTGTAAGCAATTATGTAATTTTGGAGCAATAGAAAAGGTAGGTGGCAGATAATGACTACAAAAAATATAATGGTTGTAGGAGTGGGTGGTCAAGGAACACTTCTAACAAGTAGAATTTTAGGTGGCTTAGCAATACAAGGTGGTTATGATGTGAAATTGTCAGAAGTTCATGGAATGGCACAACGAGGAGGTAGTGTTGTTACCTATGTAAGATATGGGGAAACTGTTTCGGAACCTATTGTAGAAGAAGGTCAAGCAGATGTAATCATAGCTTTTGAACGATTAGAAGCACTGCGCTATGCTCATTTTCTTAAAAAAGATGGAGTTATGATCGTTAATGATTGGAGAATTGATCCGATGCCAGTTGTAATTGGTGTGGCAAAGTATCCGGAGAATATACTCGAAGAATTAGCAAAAGAGCATAAAATTTATGTGGTAAATGCAACAGAAGAAGCGAAAAAAATAGGAAATGCAAGAGTGTTTAATTTAATTGTACTGGGCTTAGCAGCTAAATATATGGGATTTACTGTAGAACAATGGTACGAAGTGATTAGAAACACAGTTCCAACTAAAACAATTGATATCAATCTACAAGCATTTGAAGTTGGATATCAAATGTAAAAATCTAGAGAGGATGTAAGGTCATGAAGGACAAGAGTGTAGAAAGAGTAGAAATCATTAGAGAACCAGAATTTGAGTGTATGAGTGCAGATGAGATGGCCGTACTACAAGGGAAAAAATTAGTTGATGTAGTAGGACGTGTATATAACAATGTGGAATTTTATCACTCGAAAATGAAAACACTAGGTGTGGAGCCAGGAGATATCAAAGGTATTGAAGATATCGTGAAACTACCATTTACAACAAAAGAAGATTTAAGAGATCATTATCCATTTGGGTTGCTTGCAGTGCCGAAGAACAAAGTGGCTAGGGTGCAAGGAACTTCTGGAACAACAGGTAAGCTGACTTTAGCGTCGTACACAGATGCTGATGTGAAATTATGGGGTCAATGTGTTGCACGCTGTATGGCTATGGCAGGCTTAACAGATGATGACATCGTGCATGCTTGTTATGGATACGGATTATTCACTGGTGGACTAGGTGTTGATTTTGGAGCTAGAGAATTAGGCTGTATGGTTATTCCGATGTCATCAGGAAACACACAACGTCAATTAATGTGTATGGAGGATTTTGGGGCAACTGCATTTGCTTGTACTCCTTCTTATGCACTATATTTAGCAGAATCAATTAAAGAAGCTGGTATTGTAGAGAAACTAAAAATTAAATCGGCTATTTTAGGGGCAGAACCTTGGACAGAAGAGATGAGACTTAAAATCGAAGATATCTTAGGAATTGATTGCTTTGATATTTATGGACTATGTGAAATTCTTGGACCAGGTGTGGCCAACGAATGTATTCATCATAAAGGCTTACATGTATTTCATGATCATTTCTACCCAGAAATTCTTGATCCAGCTACAAATAAATCTTGTGCAGACGGCGAAACAGGCGAATTAATATTTACGACATTAGATAAAGAAGCGATGCCTCTACTTAGGTACAGAACTAAAGATTTAACTAGTATTGACCATAGTACATGTGAGTGTGGTCGTACGCTTCCTAGAATTTCCAAATTCAAAGGACGTACAGATGATATGAAAGTTATACGCGGGGTAAATGTATTCCCAACACAAGTAGAAGCTACATTATTAGCAATAGGTGGGGCAGTTTCTCCACATTATATGTTAGTAGTAGATAGAGAGAAAAATCTTGATGTTCTTACTGTAATGGTTGAAATTGATGAAGATTATGCTGTAGACGGAATCGGTGAGCTTGAAGAATTGAAAGCAAAAGTTGGTGCAGCATTAAAACAAGCATTAGGTATTGCAGTAAAAGTTAAGTTAGTAGAACCAAAAACGATACAAAGAAGTGAAGGGAAAGCGAAACGAGTTATTGATAATAGAAATTTATAATAGTAGGAGGTACTTTATGAAAGTAAAACAAATTTCAGTTTTTCTAGAAAATAAACAAGGAAGATTACAAGAAGTACTACAAGCATTAGCAGATAATGAAATTAATTTAGTTGCTATGTATCTAGCCGATACAGCGGAGTATGGTATGTTGCGTTTAATTGTTTCAGATCCAGAGAAAGGGCGAAAAGTATTAAAAGACCTTTCGCTCAATGCATCTATAGTTGAAGTAGTAGCAATCAGAGTTCCACATGCTTGTGGATCTTTATGTACGGCTATGACATATTTGGTTGAAGCTGGTATTAATGTTGAATATATGTATGCGTTTGCGAATGGAGAAGATGCATCATTTATATTTAAAACCAAAACACCAGATAAAGCAATAGAGATTGTAACCGAAAAAGGATTTAAAGTCTATACATCTGAAGAAGCGTATGTTTTAAATCAATAAAATAAAATATGGCAAAATTAAAAAGGAGTTGCATCGCAACTCCTTTTCCAATCGTTCTCTAGTATAGCCTTTAAATAATAAATCCAGTTTATAATATAAAAGGTACATCTAAAAATTGTTAGTTAAAATTAAAATTTAACTACGTTGATTGCTTGTGGTCCTTTAGCTCCGTCTGTTACATCGAATTCTACTTCTTGACCTTCTTCTAAAGATTTGAATCCTTCCATAGCTAATCCTGAATAATGTACGAATACATCGTTTCCAGATTCGTCAGAAATAAATCCGTAACCTTTTTGGTTGTTAAACCATTTTACTGTACCTTTGCTCATCTTGCAAACCCTCCATATAAATAAATAATTTCCTATGTGATAACACATTTGATACCACTCGAACATCATAGCATTATTTAGAAAATCTGTCAATGAGAATATATATCTTCTGTGAATAATAATAGATAATATCTTGCTTTGTTTAATTACAGTGTTATAATATCAATAAATAGAGACTTTATAAACCAACTAGAAAGGATAGCATATGACGAAAATATACAATAATATAACGGAACTGATCGGTCACACGCCGATATTGGAACTTAATAGAATGAAAGAACAAGAGAAATTGCAGGCGAGAGTAGTAGTGAAAATAGAAGCATTTAATCCTGCAGGGTCTATCAAAGATAGAGCGGCATTTTCTATGATTAAAGATGCGGAAGAAAAAGGAATACTTTCACAAGGAGATACAATTATAGAACCAACTAGTGGTAATACGGGGATAGGATTAGCAAGTATTGCAGCAGCGAGAGGTTATAAAACAGTATTCACGATGCCGGAGACTATGAGTGTTGAAAGACGATTGTTATTAAAAGCATATGGGGCTGAAATTGTACTTACAGATGGAAAATTAGGAATGAATGGTGCGATTCAAGAAGCAAAACGATTAAGCGAAGAAGCAAATATGGTTTTACTAGGTCAATTTGTTAATCCTTCAAATGCAAAGGCTCATTTTATGACAACAGGTCCAGAAATATGGGAAGATACTGATGGAAAAGTAGATGTTCTAGTGGCGGGTATCGGGACAGGTGGTACCATAACAGGGACGGGCCGATACTTAAAAGAAAAGAATTCAAAGATTAAAGTGGTTGCAGTAGAACCAAGCAATTCACCAGTATTATCAGGTGGACAAGCAGGACCACATGGTCTTATGGGAATTGGAGCGGGATTTGTTCCAGAAATTCTTGATACTACAGTGTATGATGAAGTTGTGACTGTAGAAAATGAACAAGCGTATAATGGAGCGAGAAAGTTAGCTAAAGAGGAAGGTGTTCTAGTTGGAATTACTTCGGGAGCAGCGCTGCATGTTGCAATAGAAATGGCTAAAAAAGAAGAAAATAAAGGTAAGATGATAGTTGTAGTTTTACCAGATACGGGTGAGCGATATTTATCTACACCTTTATATACGGATATAAATTAAAAAAGGAATGCGTTGGCGATAATAATTATTGCGAAATATATGCTGTTATAGAAAAATAAACATTGCTAATAAATACATATTAGAAATGATAAGTACTGTTAATGAAAAAAAGGTTGAAAATCTTCCGGAATTGATTTAAAGTATAGAAGTTGTTAAGAAAGTTAACTATGAAATACTAGGGAGGAACAGAAAATGATGAAAAAATTAGTTAGTGTACTTGCTATTACAGCAATGGTGGCTTCACTAAGCGCATGTGGAAGTACAGCGGAAGAAACAACTACAGAAGAAGTAGTAGTAAGTGAAGATGCAGAAGAAGGAACAACAGAAGGCACAGGACTTTATGACGCGATTCCAGTTGATGAGATTATTGTTGGTGTTATTCACATCACAGATCCAGCAGAAGGAAGTGGATATACATATACACACGATCAAGGAATCGTAGGTATGCAAGAAGCGTTAGGATTGGACGATAGTCAAATTATTCGCAAAAACAATGTAGATGATTCAGATGCAACAGCAATTGAAAATGCAATGTTAGAATGTATCGAAGAAGGTGCAAATATTATCTTTGCAACAAGCTGGGGATATATGGACACATGTGCAGCATTAGCAGAAGAATACCCTGATGTAATCTTCTCACATGGTACAGGTTACTCATCAAACGGAACAAACTTCAATAACTACTTTGGTAGAATTTACCAAGCTAGATATTTAGCAGGAGTTGCTGCTGGACTTAATACAGAAACAAACAAATTAGGTTATGTAGCTGCTATGGGTTCTGATAACTCAGAAGTAACAGGTGGAGTTAATGCATTTGCAATGGGTGTATATTCAGTAAACCCAGATGCAGAAGTATATGTAAAAGTAACAAACAGCTGGTTCGATCCAGAAGGTGAAACACAAGCAGCAGAAGCTTTATTAGCTATGGGATGTGACGTAATCGCACAACACTGTGATACATCTAATCCACAAACAGCAGCAGAAAAAGCTGGCGTATACGGAATTGGTTATAATTCAGATATGTCTAAAGATGCTCCAGACGCAGTTCTTACATCAGTTATGTGGGATTGGTCAGTATATTACACTTATGCAGTAAGCAGTGTGATTGAAGGAACATGGGATGGTTCAAACTACTTTGGAAGCATGACAGATGGTCTTGTATCAATTGCATCACTTTCAGATTTCTGTGCTGACGGAACTCAAGAAGCAGTAGATGAAGCAGTAGCTCAATTCGAAACTGGTTGGGATGTATTTGACGGAGTAATCGAAACAAATACAGGAGAAACAGTTGGAACAGAAGGAGAAAGCATGGCTGATTCTGATATTACAGGTGCTATGAACTGGTACTTCAAAACTGTAATTGCTGAATAAACTAAATTATAGCTTGAAAATATCGGCTATGATGATATAATTTAATAATGTAAGTTAATATAGGCGGTCGGTTGGCCGCCTGTTTTAGATTATAGAAACAAAAAAGTAGAAATACATTGTACGCATATGAAGGAAAAGGATGGAGAAAACATGTCGAAAAAAATGGCCATTGAATGTAAGCAGATCACGAAAACATTTGGACCAGTAGTAGCAAATGACAAGATTGATTTGACATTGCGCTACGGAGAAATATTAGCCTTGTTAGGTGAAAATGGTTCGGGTAAAACAACACTTATGAATATGCTATCCGGAATATATCACCCAGATGAAGGGGAAATCTTCGTGGATGGTAAGCAAGTATCAATCCAATCACCTAGGGATAGTATAGGGCTGGGAATTGGAATGATTCATCAACATTTCAAATTAGTTGAAGGATTTCGCGCTATGGATAATATAATTCTTGGTACGAAAGGGAAGAAAGAAAGTACGAAAATTACAAGTCAGAAGATTTCGGAAATTAGTCAATTTTTTGGACTAGGGATAGAACCTGAAAAATATGTATATGATATGAGTGTTGGTGAAAAGCAAACTGTTGAAATTATGAAGGTTCTATATAAAGGAGCTAACATACTTATTTTAGATGAGCCTACTGCGGTATTAACACCTCAAGAAGCAGACAAGTTGTTCGATATCTTACGTAAAATGCGTGAAAAAGGTTGTGCGATTATTATCATCACACATAAATTAAACGAAGTGTTATCTATTAGTGATAGAGTTACAATATTAAGAAAAGGTCAAAGTATCGAGACCGTTGAAACAAAAGATTGTGACGTCAAAAAATTAACGGAGTTAATGGTTGGAAGGCCAGTAACATTGGAAATAGAAAGACCGGAACAAAAAAGTTTAGATACCATTCTTAATGTTGTGAACTTAACTGTTCAAAATGAAGATGGTACAGCAGCGTTAAAAGATATTTCCTTTAAGATACGTAAAGGAGAAGTGCTAGGAGTAGCTGGGATTGCTGGAAGTGGACAAAAAGAATTGTGCGAAACGATTGCGGGATTACTACCTGCAAAAGAAGGAGCGATTTTATATCATAAAGAAAATATTTTGGGGATGCCACCAGCGCAGATTATTGAAAAAGGTATCAGTATGAGTTTTGTACCAGAAGATAGATTAGGTATGGGTCTTGTAGCGTCTATGGGTATGACAGAGAATATGCTGTTGAAGACATACAACAAAGGAAAAGGACTTTTTGTAGATAGAAAACCAGCTAGGGAATTAGCAGCAAAATTAATTGATAAACTATCTATAGTTACACCAGGAACAGAAACGCCAGTACGTTTGATGAGTGGTGGTAATGTTCAGAAAGTTTTACTAGGAAGAGAGATTGAATCGGAACCGAACTTATTGATTACAGCATATCCAGTGCGTGGATTAGATATTCATTCGTCATATACAATCTATGATTTAATCAACGAACAGAAGAAAAAGGATGTAGCAGTAATATTTATCGGAGAAGACTTGGATGTTTTGCTACAATTAGCAGACGTAATCATGGTAATGTGTCATGGAGAAATCACAGGAATTGTAGATGCAAGAAAAGCAACAAAAGAAAAAATAGGTATGCTTATGACGGGACATACAGAAGAGGAGGCTAATCATGAGTAATGAAACAAAGACAAAAGAGCCGTTTCTACGCGTTGTAAAACGTTCAGAATTGACAAATAGAGAAATTATAATTTTGCGAACAAAAGCTGTTTTGTTATCATTAGTAGCAGGTGCATTGTTTATTGCAATGATAGGTCAAAACCCAATCGCAGTATATGGAACGATTTTATCAGGAGCATTTCGAAGTGCGATGGCAATACAAGGGACTGTGAAATTAATGATACCTATTCTAATATCTGCACTAGGTGTTACGTTAGCATTTAAAATGAAATTTTGGAATATAGGTGCAGAGGGACAGATCATTTTCGGTGCGATATGTGCTACGTATTTTGCTCTTTTTCATTCGGATTGGAATCATGTATTACTAATTATAGCTATGTTTCTAGCAGGTGCAATCGGTGGTGGACTCTGGGGATTAATACCAGCTATTTTCAAAGTAAAATATGGAACAAACGAAACATTGTTTACATTAATGCTTAACTACATAGCGCTACATATCGTATCATATCTACAGGATGGACCATGGATGGATCCAGATTCACAAGGTTTTTCTAAAATTGCACGATTTGATTCAAATACCTCATTAGATAAAGTGTTTGGAGTTCAATTTGGCTGGATTATAGCATTGATTTTAGTTGTTATTATATTTTTCTATATAAAATATTCAAAGCAGGGATATGAAATTAGTGTAGTTGGAGAAAGTCAAGATACAGCTAGATATGCGGGAATGAATGTGAAAAAAGTAATATTAAGAACGATGTTTTTAAGTGGTGCTGTATGCGGTATTGGCGGGATGATTCAGGCAACAGGGTCTGATATTACACTCACTACATCTGTTGCAGGCGGTGTAGGATTTACTGCAATCATTGTTGCTTGGTTGGCACAATTAAACCCATTTGGAATTTTGGCAGTGTCTTTTGCTTTTAGTGTATTAGAAAAAGGAAGTTCTGTAGTGCAATCTACTTATGGTGTGTCTACGAACTCAGCGGATGTATTACAGGGAATTATTTTGTTCTTTATCTTAGGATGCGAATTTTTTGTAAGATTCAAGGTTATCCATCAGAATAAAAAGGAGGTGTAGACGATGACTATGTTTATGATGTTTTTGATCGCAGCAGTAGGCGCAGGAATTCCATTACTATTTGGAACTGTGGGAGAAATATTTACAGAGAAAACAGGACATTTGAATCTAGGGGTAGAAGGCATGATGTCAATTGGTGCATGTGCTGGATTTATGTTTGGATACTTTACAGATAGTTTTATTATTGCAATTATTACAGCAGCAATAGCAGGGGCAATGAGTGCGGCTATTTATGCATTGTTAACAGTTACATTTATGGCAAACCAAAATGTAACAGGTCTTACACTTACGATTTTTGGTGTAGGTCTTGCTAATTTAATTGGAGTTATGATGCTTGAATATTCACCAGAAGGAACTTTGAAATTGCCAGCAGGAATTTCAGCAACCTTATTAGGTGTGAATATTCCGATTTTAAGTGATATACCAATTCTTGGAGATTTATTATTTTCATATACACCATTTGTATACATCGGAATTTTGATTGCGGTAGCAGGTAGTTTTTTCTTGTCTTATACAAAAACAGGGCTCAATATACAGTCTGTTGGTGAAAATCCAGCAGCGGCAGATGCTGCAGGAATAAACGTGACAAAGTGGAAATACTTTAATATTATACTAGGGGGTGCGATTTGCGGTATTGGTGGAGCGTACTGTTCGATGGTTATCAACGGTGGCGTATGGATTAGCGATAACGTAGGTGGATTAGGATGGATTTCAGTAGCACTTGTTATCCTCGCTAATTGGAAGCCAGTGAATGCAATATGGGGGTCTCTTGTTTTTGGGGGATTACGTGTTTTGAAGTACTACGTTCCTAAAAGCATATTCCCGTTCCCTAATGCTTTTTATGATATGTTGCCATTTCTCATTACAGCTTTAGTATTGATTGTTTCATCTATGGGAAAATCGAAGAAGATGAATTTACCGGCAAGTTTAGGTACGAGTTATTATAGAGAAGAGAGATAGAATACTATGGATAAAGGATTAGTTCATATTTATCATGGTGATGGAAAAGGGAAAACAACCTGTGCAATCGGTTTAGCGATGAGAGCTTTGGGCGCAGGATATCGAGTTATTTTTGTGCAATTTCTAAAAGGTGGAGATACGAGTGAATTAAAGGTTCTTGAACATCTAGAAAGAGTAGAGGTTGTTCGTGCAAAAAAGGATTACAAATTCACTTGGCTTTTAACAGAAGAAGAGCTGGGATTGTTAAAATCAGAACATAACATTTTATTGGAAGAAGCGATTGCCAGGTGTCATATACAAGATGATGAGCGAATACTCTTAGTATTAGATGAATTATGCGCTACCTATGAAAAAAAACTAATCGATCAAGAAAAGGTGCTTGATTTTATCAAAAATAGATTCGATAATATAGAAGTGGTAATTACTGGTAGAAATCCTGCAAAAGAATTACTAGATTTGGCGGATTATGTAAGTGAAATAAAAAAAGTGAAACACCCGATGGAAGTGGGGATATATGCTAGAAAAGGCATCGAAATGTAATTCGATGTCTTTTTTAGTGGAATTTTGTTAAAGATACAATGGATTTCAATGATATTCTATTAAATTAATTGACAGTATATAAATTAATAGAATATAATTATAAAATAAATTTAAAAAATATCGGGTCAATCATTTTTTTCGTGGGATTACCACCACGTAATATATTCATTACTTCCGCCACCCTTGACCGGATGCAAAAACAATGCTGTTTGTTTATTACCGACGGCGAAGAACTCAAGAAC
>JAWXVA010000046.1:0-18855 GCA_044425815.1 Eubacteriales bacterium | reverse complement strand
AATGTAGATACAGATTGGGGATTTTTGATACGTTTTGATATTGATACAGCACAACGCGATATCTACAGAGACCGTAAAATGTATGAAAGAGTAAATTATAAAGAGGAAGAGTAAAAGATAGAAAATCTGTACTTACCGTGTACTAATCTTATGCAGTAAGTACTGGATTTTCTCTTCTTCCGCTTCTTTAATCAAATGTTTTTGATAGGTATTCGGAGAAATTCCAATCTCGCGCTTAAATAATTTACTGAATTGTGAGGAAGAAGAGAAGCCACACAGGTGCGCAATCGTCGTACAGGTGTGGTTATTTTCTCGCAATAACTCACAAGCATTTTGAATGCGCTTATTTGTAATATAATTATTTGGTGATTGACCTGTAATATTCTTGAATGTATGGCGGAAATAATCGTAGGTATAATTGAGCGAATCAGCCATTTCCTGTACGGTCATGTGGAAATTTAAAGTAGTGTCAATCTCTTTGATGAGTTTATGAATACTTAAATCACTAGATGTATTAACAGATAATAGGCGTGACAGGCGAATAATAATTTCTTGGAGTTTCAAGATTGAAAATTCATAATATTTGTATTCTTTATTCTTATATTCGTTCCAGATGGATGTAAATAAATTGCTGATTTCTTCTGAATTTGTATGATATAGACCATTAGATAAATCGGAAATAGTACCTATCACATGGAAACGGATACAGATATATTGAGTGTAAGAATTACAACGAATGGTGCGAATACAGTCAGGGGTCGCAAAAAAAACATCCTGATCATAGTAGGACGATACTTTGCTACCTTCAATAAAAGAACCGTTTCCAGATGTAAGAAAAAGAAGTTCATAACCGTTATAGGAGATGTCCGGTAGGACATCTCCTTTGTTGTATGAAAACGAAAATATAGAATCTATTAAAATCTTCATATTTTACCTCATATTTTATATGTATTATTGCTGTAAATTTTTATTCGCCGTCGATAGCATCAATTTGATACGGTTTAATTGGTTTACTTCACTTGCGCCTGGGTCAAAGTCTATTGCAACAATATTAGCAAGAGGATGATGTCGACGCAATTCTTTGATAACACCTTTTCCTACGATATGGTTAGGAAGACAACCAAAAGGCTGCGTACAAACAATATTATTGGCGCCAGAGTGAATCAGTTCTAGCATCTCTCCGGTTAAGAACCATCCTTCCCCTGTTTGGTTTCCAAGAGAAACGACTTCGGAAGCCATCGCAGCAATGTCTGCTATTTTGGCCGGAGCTTCGAAATGTTTGCTCTTCGCAAATGCTTTTGAAGCTGGTGAACGAAGCCATTCTAGAGCAACGATTCCTAAATTTGCTTTGTAAGCAGCAAATTTTTTGAAACCAAGATTTGCTACCTTAAAGTTTAGGTTATAGAAAGAGTAAAGGAGGAAGTCTAATAAATCAGGAACAACAGCCTCAGCTCCTTCAGCTTCTAATAAATCTACTAGGTGATTATTAGCGGCAGGAGAAAATTTCACAAGGATTTCACCTACTACGCCGACGCGAGGTTTTATGATATCACGAGTTTCTATTTGGTCAAAATCAGCGATGATGGATCGACATAATTTATTAAATGAATGTCGAGATGGATAGCCTTTTGTAGCCCATTCAGTAACTTTGGTACGCCATTTAGCATGGACAGCGTCGGTAGTGCCAGGGACTGCTTCGTAAGGGCGCATACGATAGATACATTTCATGAAAATGTCACCAATAACTACTACGTAAGCAGCACGAACTGCAAGAGCTGGCGTAATCTTGAATCCAGGATTGTTCTCAAATCCATTTAAATTAAGCGAAATAACAGGAATATGACCGTATCCCGCTTTTGTAAGCGCACGGCGTATAAATCCAATGTAACTAGAAGCTCTACAACCACCACCTGTTTGTGTAATAATAACAGCTAGTTTATCAGTATTATAATTACCAGAGAGTACAGCCTCCATAATTTGTCCAACTACGAGAAGGGATGGATAGCAAGCATCATTATTTACATATTTCAAGCCCATATCAATAGCTGATTTATTGTCATTAGGTAGAACGTGTAGATTGTATCCACTTGCTTTAAATACTGGTTCAATTAATTCGAAATGTAAAGGCGACATCTGTGGACAAAGAATCGTGTGAGTCTTACGCATTTCCTTAGTGAAAAGAATCTTTGTAATACTAGCAGGCTCAATATTTCTTTTCTCTTGTTTCTCGTCTCTTACACGAATTGCAGCTAATAAGGAACGAATACGAATTCTTGCGGCACCTAAGTTATTTACTTCATCTATTTTAAGTGATGTATAAATCTTGTCAGCCTTTGTTAAAATATCGGCTACAGCATCAGTTGTAACTGCATCCAGTCCACAGCCAAAAGACGTTAGCTGTATTAAGTCCAGATTTTCTTTGGTCTTTACGAAGCTAGCAGCACCATAGAGTCTAGAATGATACATCCATTGATCCATTACAATAAGTGGACGATCTATTTTCCCAAGATGTGCAATAGAATCTTCAGTAAAGACAGCCATGTGGTAAGAGTTAATTAACTCTGGAATTCCATGGTGGATTTCAGGCTCTATGTGGTAAGGTCGACCAGCAAGCACAATACCACGATTGCCAGTTTCATCTAAGAACTTAACAGTCTCTTCTCCTTTTTTTCGAATATCATTTTTACATGCATCTAATTCTAACCATGCAGCGTGTGCAGCAGATTTGATTTCTGTAGCACTGATAGAAAATTTCCTGCCAAATTCTTCTACTAAGCGATTGGTTAGGATTTCTTCACTTTCGAAAGAAAGGAATGGATGCATAAAGTCAACAGAACCATTAGTAATGGCATCCATATTATTTTTAATGTTCTCTGCGTAAGATGTAACAATTGGGCAGTTATAATGGTTGTTCGAATCTTCGAATTCTACACGCTCGTAAGGAATACAAGGATAGAATATAAAAGGGACTTCATTACGGATTAACCATTCTACATGTCCATGCGCTAGTTTCGCAGGATAACACTCTGATTCACTTGGAATAGATTCAATACCCATTTCATAGATTTTCTTAGATGAAGTTGGGGATAGAACTACTCGAAAACCAAGCTCGTTAAAGAACGTGAACCAATATGGATAATTCTCAAACATATTAAGAACACGTGGTAGTCCGACCACTCCTCTAGGAGCATCCGATTCTTCTAGTGGTTTATAACCAAAATAACGTTCGTTTTTATATTCAAATAAGTTCGGTAAAAGAGAAGTAGACTTTTCTTTTCCAAGACCTCGTTCACAGCGATTGCCGGAGATGAACTGACGATTTCCACTGAATTTATTAATCGTAAGGCGACAATTATTAGTACAGCGCTTACACTTAGCCATGCTAGTGCTATATTCAAGTTGGTTGATTTCGTCAATGGACAACATAGTGGTATTCTGACAAGAAGTATGACGTTCTCTAGCAATAAGGGCAGCTCCAAAAGCTCCCATAATTCCTGCTATATCAGGACGTATTGCCTCACAATCAGCAATGGTTTCAAAGCTTCGAAGAACAGCATTATTGTAGAAGGTTCCACCTTGAAGAACAATACGTTTACCGAGTTCTTCCGCACTGGATACTTTAATAACCTTGTATAAAGCATTTTTAATTACAGAGTAAGCTAGCCCAGCAGAAATATCAGAAACTTCAGCACCTTCTTTCTGGGCTTGTTTTACTTTTGAATTCATAAATACGGTACAACGAGTGCCTAAATCAATAGGATTCTTGGCATATAAGGCTTCTTGTGCAAAATCTTCCACACTATAATTTAATGATTTCGCGAAGGTTTCAATAAAAGAACCGCATCCAGAGGAACACGCTTCATTTAGTTGAACATTGTCAATGGTACCGTTTTTAATTTGGATACACTTCATATCTTGTCCACCAATATCAATGATACAATCGACATTTGGTTCAAAGAAAGAGGCAGCATAATAATGCGCAACGGTTTCTACTTCGCCTTCGTCTAATAGAAGAGCAGCTTTTACAAGTGCCTCGCCATAACCAGTGGAACAGGAATGAACAATATGCGCATCTGTTGGTAAATGGTCATAAATTTCTTTGATTGCTCCAATGGTTGTGCCAAGAGGATCCCCATCATTGCTATGATAGAAAGAGTAAAGTAACGTCCCATCTTCGCCGACAAGAGCAGCCTTAGTAGTAGTAGAACCTGCATCAATTCCAAGGTAAGCATTGCCCTTATAAGAAGCCAAATCCATCACAGGAACTTGGTGTTTCTTATGGCGTTTGTCAAATTCTGTAAAATCCTCAGCACTTGAAAATAGTGGCTCCATACGTTCTACTTCAAATTCCATTTTAATCTTACCAGCAAGACGTTCTTGCATTTCAACAATAGAAATATTGGAATCTCTTTTTGAATTAAGTGCAGAACCTACTGCTGCAAACAAATGAGAATACTTTGGCGCAATGATATGTTCATCGTCAAGGTTTAAGGTACGAATGAAAGCTTTTTGTAATTCAGGTAAGAAATGAAGAGGACCGCCAAGAAATGCGACGTGACCACGAATAGGTTTCCCACAAGCAAGTCCACTGATTGTTTGATTGACTACAGCTTGAAAAATAGATGCTGCCAAATCTTCTTTTGTAGCACCTTCATTAATTAATGGTTGTATATCTGATTTCGCAAATACACCACAACGTGCAGCAATAGAATATAAGGCTTTATAATTCTTAGCATAGTCATTAAGACCAGAAGCGTCCGTCTGTAGAAGCGAAGCCATTTGGTCAATAAAAGAGCCGGTACCACCAGCACATACACCATTCATACGTTGCTCAGCATTACCGCCTTCAAAATAAATAATTTTCGCATCCTCCCCACCAAGCTCAATTGCAACATCGGCTTGAGGCGCATAATCTAAAAGTGCTGTTGAGACAGCAATTACTTCCTGAACAAATGGTACCTCCAAGTGTTTCGCAAGTGTTAGACCACCAGATCCTGTAATGACAGGTGATACTCTAATTGATCCTAATTTATAAATGGCACGTCCAAGTAAATCTGATAATGTCTCTTGGATATTTGCAAAATGTCTCTCGTAATCAGAAAATAAAACTTCGTTACTATCATTTAAAATCGCAATTTTAACAGTAGTAGAACCAATATCAATTCCTAAAGTATGTATCGTATTCATAATTAAATCCACCTCATTTAACCTAAGTATATGCTAATCCTTTATAAATATAGCAGTAAAAATCCCCTATGATAGTTTGATAATCAAAATTTACTACATTATACTCTCATCGACAAAAAAAGACAAGAATAAAATAATTGTTAATATCAGACAAAAAGCTTCACAAATAGTTGCTACCCACCAAATACCATCGCCTCCCAATAATGTAGTCATAACATGTAATAGGATTGCGACAAATATAAGTCCACGGCAAAGAGAAATCGCCATAGCTGATTTCGGACGATCCACGGAAGTTAGAAAACCACCGATAATAATATTTCCTCCACAGAGTAGGAAAGAAATTGAGAAAGTGTAGAAGATAATCTTTGAACTTTCTCGAAGTGCTGCTAAATCACTAGAAACAAAGATATTAATGAGAGGCTCTGCAAGCTCTCTGGATATGATAAATGCTACTATACTATAGAACATAGCAAAGATTAAAGCATAGCGTAGCAAGGCGAGACATTTTTGTCGGTTTTTGGCGCCATAGTGGTAGCTGACAAGCGGTTGAATCCCTTGTGCAATCCCCAGCATAGACATGATTATGATAGTGTTGATATAAGAAACAATCGTATAACTAACAATCGCTTCTTCGTTCAAATATCGCAGAATATAGTTGTTAAATAAGAAAATAACAATGCCAGGTGACATTTCTGTCACGGCTGAGGAGAAACCAATTTGTATAGTTTTCCATAAAGTAGAAAAATGGAAAGAAAATCTCACGAACTTCATATTAGTTTTTGTACTGAAAAAATGAGTGAAATACAAAAGTGTTACACAGAGTTGGGAAAAACCAGTAGCAAAAGCAGCGCCACCGACTCCTTTGTTCAGTAGAATAACAAAAATATAATCTAATATACAGTTTAATACAGCACCGATCATGACGAAGATTGTTGCTTTCATTGGAAATCCATCCGTCTTAATCAATACTTCAAAAGAATAGGCACCAATAAAGAAAATACTAAATATGGCAATCACGCGAATATAGGTCTCAACGTATACTAATGTCAAATCAGTTGCACCAAGGAACAGAGCGATAGCACGACTGTTAGTCACTACGATTATTGTTAAAACAATAGAAACTAACGCAATTGTTATTAAATTCTGGGTATAGATTTTATTAGCTTCTTGTTGTTTCCCTTTTCCTATTAACATAGCAATTGTGGTAGAAGAACCGACTGCAAACATAAGAGCAAGAGAAAACAAGAATGTGATAAAAGGTAAAGCAATATTAACTCCAGAGAGTGCAATTTCAGAGACTCCCCGTGCTACAAACATTCCATCCACCATTGTATATAAAGCATAGACCCATTGTGCTACTAGCGATGGGATAATAAATCGAAAAAAATCATGTTTTAGTGAGTTGCTTTCTAATTTCATAAATACCTCCGTTTATTGACAGGTTGAATCTTAGTATAAACCTTGGTATAATACTAAGGTCAAGGGGAGAGAAGATGAAACAATATTTTAAAATAGGTGAAATCGCTAAATTATATAATATAGGACAAGATTCGCTTCGTTATTATGAAGAAATCGGAATTTTGCAACCCACTCGTGGAGAAAATAATTATCGATTGTACAGAATTGAAGATATTTGGCAACTAAATGTGATTCGTGAGCTCAGAGGATTAGGGTTCTCGATGGAACGTATAGGCGTTTATTTGAAGAAGCGTAATGTGCAAGAAACAAAGGCTATGATATATGAAGAACTCGAGGTGATTGAAGTGAAGATACAACAGCTCGAATTACTTCGCAAGAATGCAATGGAGCGATTAGATACCATAGAAGCGTGTTACGAACATGATTTTGACCAAATCGAAGATGTTTATATTGCAGAAAGAAGATGCCATATAATAGAATCTGAGTATCAAAAAGATGAAGAGATGGATGTTTTAATAAAAAAACTACTCAATTATAATCCAGAACATCTTTATATTATAGGTAGTAACAGATTGGGCTCGATTATCTCGCTTGAGCGTGCGAATGAAGGGAAATGCAGATCATATACCCACGTATTCGTGGTGAGCGAGGATGGAGAGCATGAGATTCAAAAAGGGCAATACTTGACTCTTAGATATCGTGGATTAACGAACAAAAATTTCAAATATATACCAATGCTTCTTGCACATGCTAGAGATCATGGTTACGAAATACTAAGTGATATTTATGAAATTTTATGGATTGACATTCATACATCTCAAGATAGTAGTGAACATGTAAATGAATTGCAAATTAGGGTTGAAAAAAGAAAACGATAGCTTTACAAAAAAGAAAAATAGTTTATACTAATGAGGTATGTCAGTTTAGACTACAATATAGGGATGATGGAGAAAACAGATGATAAAGAATTCAAAGGTTGCCGATTTGGCATTAGTTGTAACTGCGATAATTTGGGGCAGTGGATTTATAGGAGTAGAGTATGCAATTGAGTTAGGCGCAAGCGCTTCTTTAATTGTTACAATGAGATTTCTAATAGCAGGAATTATTTTAGGGGTAATGTATTCAAAAACACTTCGAAATCTGGATAGAGAAACACTTAAAGTAGGAGTATTAGCTGGAATCATGTTATTTGGAGGGTTCTATTTACAGACATTAGGTCAAGCAAGGACAACCGTTTCACATTGTTCCTTTATTACTGCTATGAATGTGGTGATGGTACCTTTTATTGTATGGTTTTTCACAAAAGAGAAGCCAAAGACAAAGTATTTTGTGTTAGGTACCACAGCACTTATTGGGAGCGGGGTTTTGACACTGAATCTTCAAGAAGGATTATCGTTTCAGATAGGAGATGCGTTAGTATTTTTATCGGCTGTATGTTTTGCATTACATATTGCTTATCTAGGGATTTGGGGACGAGGAAAAGATAGTAAACACTTAACATTTCTACAGATGTTAGTAAGCGGTTTATTGGCACTTGTATACATGGTTATTTTTGATCGAACTGCAATAGATATTGTGGTAATTAAGTCGGTATTTCCTACAACGCTTTACTTAGCAGTATTCTCGAGTTGTATCTGCTATTACTTGCAAACGACTGCTCAACAATATACTTCACCATCAAAGACAGGGATTATCTTGTGTATGGAAGGGCTGTTTGGAAGTGTCTTTGCAGTGATATTGGGAATGGATCAATTGACAGCAACGCTTGCGATAGGGGGAACGATTATATTATCATCGGCAATCCTATCAGAAGTAGAATTGCCGAGCTTTAGAAATAAGAGATAGTAGTTGTTAGAAATTACGGTATGAGAGATTTGCGATATTGTGAAGGCGTGACACCAACAGCGCGTTTAAAGTTCGTGCTGAAATAAGTCGGGTTCAAATATCCAGTGGCGGCGCTGATATCAGATACATTCATATCAGAGCGAGCTAACAGTTTCTTCGCATGTTCCATTCTAACCTCAGTAATATAGTTGGAAAGTCCCATTTTTTCTCTCTTAGTAAATTCAGTACTGAGATAAGAAGGGTTTAAACCAACATAATCTGCAATAGAGGATAAAGACAGATAAGGATCAAAATAGTGTTCGAAAATAAAGGTCTTCACCTTATCAATCGTCTGTGTACCATGACTGGTAGGCAGTGGTTTTGTTAAATGTGCGATTTGTTTCAATGCATCATATAACGTGTCAAACATTTCAGGGATTGTCATAAGTGCAAAAATACCATAAGAGTGAATCGCTTCCGGGAATATAACGGAAGGATTCTCTTTTTTTTGTGCACGAAGATGCTTGTGCAATAGATGGCGTAAGTAAAGTCTTGCGTCGTCTGCGTTTAATTTGTTAGAAATTAAAGTTTCTTTTTGCTTTTCTAGAAGCGCAATTGCTTGTTCGAGTTCCCCTCGATAAAGATTAGAAATAATGATATCTTCATCTTCGAATAATTGGCTAAAGATATCAAAAGACAGTGGATTGTCTTGTTCCTCTTTGGCTTGATTAAAATATTTAAAAGAATCATTTTCGAAAGATTCTACATAAGAATCGATCAAATGTGTAATTCCTTGGTATACACCACCAGTCCAGATTCCTACAGGTGTTGTAGAATAGTCTGCTAACTTCGTACTAATAGCATTGACAAATTTATTGATTGTGTATTTAAGAATATCTTCGCTTGAATTCGTTACACAGAAGATGACACCGTGACTAGATGCTTCTATTAATGCGGAATTTTGTTGGGAGAAATTCTCTAATACAATTTCCTGTAATTTATTTTGAAATGACATCATAAAGAGCTGAGAACGCATATCGTCCATTCGGCATCGAATATTAATGACGCAAAAATAATGGGACTCACAATCATTTTGCAAATATTCAAAGTTAGTAAAATCCCAACGTTTTTCCAAACCATAAAAATTTCGCTCAATGATTTGTTTCAAAGGAATGTTCTCAGACGACAATTGATAATGTTGACAGGCACGTTTTAGCTCTTTCAATAAATCATCAGGATCAAGAGGCTTAAGGAGATAAGAGAATGCACCTGCACGTAGTGCTTGTCTTGCATAATCAAAGTCTTCATATCCACTAATGAAGAGAAAAGGTAACTCAGGATATCGTTCATGCAGTTGGCGTTGGAGTTCTAAGCCGTCCATCCTAGGCATCTTAATATCGCTAATTACAATATCTGCGTAATTATTTTGAAAGAAATCCAAGGCATCTATGCCATTTTTTGCAGTTCCAATAACAGTGAATCCGTGTTCTTTCCAAGGGATAGAAAGCTCTAAACCGCGTCTAATTGTATGCTCATCATCTACTATTAAAATTCTAATCATGTGAAACCTCCTGAGAGTTAGTAATTTCTTTTGTATTCGTTACAATAGGCAACTTAATTGTAACACGAGTATATTCTTCGAGGATACTATCGAATGTAATTCCATATTCATCTCCGAAGTAAATTTTGATTCGTTCATTCACGTTGCTAATGCCATAGCCGCTAGAATCATTTGAATTTAATGGAATATTATGTTTTAACAGGTTGTTCAATTCTTCTAATCTAGTAGGCTCAATCCCTAATCCATCATCGGTTACGGTGATGAAATAATATCCGTCAAAACGTTCGGTGCGAATGTCGATGTGTCCATAATCACCTTTGTCTTTGATTCCATGGTAAATAGCATTCTCTACAATAGGTTGAAGAATTAATTTCGGCAGAATGCAATGCTTCAATGTTTCATCATATTCAATCGTGTATTCTAATAAATCATCATATCGAAACATTTGAATTTGTAAATATAAGGAAACTTGCTCCATTTCCTGCTCGATATTAATAATATCGCTTCCTTTACGTAGAGATGCACGGAAAAATTTCGTGAGTGCCATAATGGCGCTAATAGCTTTTTCTTTCTCGTCTAATCGAATATTCCAAGCGATGGTATCCATTGTATTATATAGAAAATGGGGATTGATTTGCGCTTGCAATGCCTTGAAGTTTGCATTTCGAAGCTCTGCCTGCTCATGTTTAATCTGTGCAATATAACGATTGGAATTATTAATCATAATATTAAAACTACTGTATAGCGCAACAATTTCATCGGTCGACGAAGGAATCAGCAATACTGTATTACTAGTCTCCCCGTGAATTCCATTCATGTTCTGTATCAGTGTATGTATTGGTTCGGAAATCTGGCGAGCTCTTTTAATCGAAATAGCAATTGCAAGAGATATTGCTATAATTAATAGTAATATTAATAGGAGACTCAGTTGCGCCAAAGCATCTCTTGCAATGGAATTACCAGAAATAACACCAACTACTTTCCACTGATTATCCAGTGCATGAGAATAATAAAAATTAGAATAGCTCAAATCTTGGAAGTAGAGATCTGGGTCTGTGATTTCATCGCTATTTTCATCAGTAGAGAATAGAATTTCATTATTCTCATTTAATACATAGTACTTATTCGAAGCAAGCGCATCACTGTTACTTAAATTGTTGAAGAGCGTGTCGGCATTGATATCAATTAAGATTACGCCATTAGGCTCTTGGGTAATATAGTCTAAATATGTCACTCCGTACGAGATTAAAGTATTGTAATCATGTCCAGAAATAAAAGAGGTATCATGAGGTTCGAACCAAGTTGATCCCCCGGAATCTAATATTTCTTGATACCAATAAGTATCTATAAAAAGTTCATCGATAGAAGAAGTCGTATTCGAATGATATAAAAGTCCATTATTATTAAAGCAATAAATATCCACAATTTCAGAAGAAGCACTACGTTGTAAAAGGCTTAAAGAAGTGTTGATATGAAATGGTGTGATCAAGTGTGTGGGACTATCCTCATTATCATAACGCATAACGATCTGGATTTCAGAGGATGATATCATACTTGTTGCAATATCATCAGCAATGGTTTGTGCACGATTGATTTCATTTGCCGCATAATCAGTAATCTCGTGTGAAACAGCAACAGAGTTATCTAAGATAGCATTGTAACAAATTAAAAATGACAGTGTAGATGAAATCAGAATTGGAATGATAGCCATCAATAAAAAATTGAATAGTAAATGGGTAGAGAACTTATTTGAAGTTCGTAAAGATTTTATATATTCAAAATATTTTTTCACAATCATTCATCCTCCAAATATAATTTAAATTGCATTATTATTACGAAAATAATAAATCTGACTTTTAGTATAAAGTATAATTTGCTATGATACAAGTATGTGACTACTATAAATTGGAGGAAATGATTATGAAAATTAAAGCTTGGTTTCTGATGGGAAGCATCTTGGGGGGATTATTGCTTCAAGGTTGTACTATAAATGATACGAACAAAGACACAGGACAGTACGGGGTGGATTCGGGGATGGAAGAACAAGTCCAAGATGAAAATGGTGATACGACAAAAGTAATAGGGTTGTCGGTTGATCAAGAATTTGATAGTCGTATAGGGGTTACTACAGCGATAAAGGAAAGTGCAGCAGAGAAAGGATATATGATTTTAGAATTTATTGCAGAAGGCGATGCGCAGACGCAGAATATTCAAATAGAAGAATTGGTAGAATTAGAGGTGGATTCCATATTAGTATGTGCTGTGGATCAAGATGAAATAGAAGAATCTTTGGTTTTGGCTGAAGAAGCAGGAATTCCAATTGTAGCATTTGATAGAGATTTGCCCAATAGTATCTCTATAGATGCATATGTAGGACCAGATTCCTTGTACGATGGAAAGATATGTGGAGAAGCATTAGTAGAAGCATTAGAAGATGTGTTGCAAACGGAAGAGACGATTTATGTGCTTGAATTAGTAGGCGCGCTTAATGACCAAAATGGAATAGATAGAAGTAAGGGATGGAATGAGGTGTTAGAAAATATTCCACAGATAGAAGTAATACAGATGCCGACAGACTGGGATGAAGATAGTGCTGCAGAAGCAACACAAAATGCATTTCAAGCGGTATCAGATATTAAAGCAGTATTCTGTTCCACGGATTCATTTGTACCCTATGTGAACGAAGTGTTAACAAAACTCGGGCTTACTACTTTGGTAGGTGAAGAAAACCATATTTTTATTAACGGTGTAAATGGTTCCAGTGATGGATACCAAGCTGTAATTGCGGGAGAAATAGATGGATTTATGGTGATGAATCTAGAAGAAGTCGGGATTACAGCAGTAGAATTAGCGGATAAACTAATGAAAGGAGAAGAAGTAGATAAAATCACATTGGTAGAGAGTACATATTACACACATGAAACTGCAGAGATAAATAGCGGTTTGATTTGGGGAGCGGAATAATATGGACGAAATGTGAATAAAACGAACAAAAAAAGAAAAAACCTAAAAAATATTAAATATTTCCTAAAATTATTAAATTGTTCTGGAGTTAATACATCTATATAATGACCTTATTAAGAAATATACAAATAGTAAGTTGTGTATGAGGAAGGGGCTTTACATGGAAAACTCAGAGCAAAAAAAACCGATACTCTCGGTTAGAGGATTAAAAAAAGCATTCTCTGGTAAGACGGTAGTAGATAATGTATCATTTGATATTTATCCTGGAGAAGTAGTTGCACTTTGTGGGGAAAATGGTGCGGGAAAATCTACATTTAAAAATATGGTGTGTGGATTATTAAAACCGACAGCAGGAGAAATCTATATCGATGGAGTAAAAGTTGAAAAGATTCACCCAGCAGAGCACGGTATTGCAGCGGTACACCAAGAATTATCATTATTTAAAAGTTTATCAATTGCAGCGAATATGTCGATTAGTAATTTGCCTGGCAATGCAGTGAATGTTAATTGGAAAGAAGCAGATGAAATTGCACGCAAACAATTAGAATTCATGGGACTTGATGAAGAACCAGGAACATTGGTTGAAAAATTATCAACAGGGAAACAACAAATCGTAGAAATAGGTAAAGCTATTTTACAAGCGGAGAAACTTCTTATCTTAGATGAACCTACTACTTCATTAACAGCACCTGAGAGACAAAAATTATTTGAAATCATGAATAACTTACGTGATCAAGGAATGGCAATCGTATTTATTTCTCACTTTATGGAAGAAGTAATGAGCATGTCAGATAAATACATAGTACTTCGAGATGGAGAACAAGTAGGGAATGGTAAAATCGCTGATATCACAAGAGGACAACTTGAAGCAATGATGGTAGGTCGAGAAATTAGTGAAACGATTATTGATATAGGAACACCAACAGAGGAAGAGGCACTACGTGTTGAAAACCTGAACTCAGCAGACTTTGTGAATGTCAACTTTTCTGTAAAGAAAGGCGAAATCCTTGGTATATCAGGACTTGTAGGTGCTGGTAGAACAGAGATTGTTGAAGCTATCTTTGGAGTGACAAAAGCTGAAGGTGATGTATATGTTATGGGCGAAAAAGTTCCAAAGGTTACAGTAGAAGAAATGTTGAATCGTAAAGTTGCTATGGTAACAGAAGATAGACGTAACAATGGTATCTTTGGTGTGCGTTCTGTAAGGGAAAACATCACAGCAGCATCATTACACAAGGTTTTGAAAGTTAAAAAACCTGGACTTGGATTCACAGGTGAAACTGATAAAGCAGAAGAAGTGATTAAAGAAATGAAAGTAGCACTTCCACATGCAGAAGCTAAGATTAAAAGTCTGTCAGGTGGAAATCAACAAAAGGTTATGATAGGCCGTTGGTTAGAAACAGAGCCAGATATTATCATATTAGATGAGCCAACAAAAGGTGTAGATATTGGAGCGAAATTTGATATACACAACATGGTAGCAGAGTTAGCAAAAAAAGGAGCCGCAGTTATTTTGGTTTCTTCGGATCTTCCAGAATTATTTGCATTGTCACATAGAACATTGGTAGTTAGTAATGGCCACTTAGTGGGTGAAATGGCACGAGAAGAATTTAGTGCAGTAACAATGATTTCACTTGCATCTAAGTCGGTATATGAACAGTAGGGAGAGACGATTATGAAAAAATACACATCAAAAATAGCAGCAAAACCTTGGTTTTCTATTGCTGTAGCATTTCTTATTTTATGTATTATTAGTTCTTTTATTATGCCAGCATTCTTACAGTTGAGCAATTTCAGGGGTGTGTTGATTACATCCACAACAACAGGAATCATGGCAGTTGGATTGACATTTGTAATTATGACAGGCGGTATTGATATCTCGATTGGAGGTATTGTATATCTAACAGCGATTATCTACTGCGTAACAATGAATACATACGATAACGTTGCAATGGCAGTAGTATTTTCAATCGGAGCTGCATCTATAGCAGGAATTGTGAATGGATATTTAGTTTATAAATTCAAGATGGCACCGATGATTACTACATTGGCAACATGTAACATTTTCAAAGGAGTAGGACTTACCATATCAGGTGGTAGAAACTACGCAGTGCCAAGTTATGCAACATTTTGGGGAAAAGGAACAATAGCTGGAATTTCTATTCCGATTCTTATTATGATTGTTGTGATATTAATTGGTATCTATCTATTTGCTAAGACTAGATTCGGAACTTATGTAAGAGCGATAGGTAATTCAGAAGCTTCAGCAGCTGAGTCACATCTACCAGTTAGAAATACATTGATGGAAGCATATTTCTTGGCAGGGATTACATCAGGGATAGCAGGTATCATTTATGTATCTCGTGTAGGAGGATTACAAGGCAACCTAGGTAGTGGAATTGAATTTACTGTAATTGCAGCAGTTGTACTTGGTGGTACGAAATTAATTGGTGGATCAGGAACGATTGTAGGATCAATAATAGGTGCAATTTTCTTGGTAATTATTGATAATGTACTTGCGATGTTAGGTGCGAGCACTTATGTATTTGAAGCAGTTCGTGGAGCTATCTTATTATTTGCGGTAATGGCTGACCGCGCAGCATACGTTAGACAATTTAAGGCGATGAGACATGAGAAATTCGAAAGAATTCGTGCGACTTCAAAGCATTAAATTGAATATAAACAAAAAACAAAAAGGAGAATTTATTATGAAAAGAAAAGTTTTAGCAGCAGCACTAAGTGCAGTGATGGTTCTTGCTATGGCAGGATGTTCATCATCAACAGAAGCAACAACAGAAGCAACAACAGAAGCAGCTACAGAAGCAACAACAGAGGCAGCTACAGAAGAAGCAACAGAAGCGGTAGCTTCAAGCGATCTTACAATTGGTATTTCAATTGACCAATTATTTGACTCACGTGTAGCAACAGTTATGGGTATCGAAGATGCTGGTGAAGCAGCAGGCGTTACTATGGTTGAATTAGTAGCAGATGGTGATGCACAATCACAAAATGACCAAATCAACACATTAATCAACCAAGGTGTAGACGGACTTTTAATCTGCCCAGTTGACTTAAACACAATTGAAACAGCATTAATCGCAGCAAAAGTAGCAGAAATTCCTGTAGTATTATACGATAGAGATTCACCAGATTCTGAAAACGTAATTACAGCAGTTAGCTGTGGCGCATATGAAGATGGATACCAAGGTGGAGAATATATTGCTAATACATTAGCAGAAATGGATTTAGACAGCTATGTAATCGCTGACTTAAAAGGTCCTGACAGTGATGATGTAGGGGTACAACGTTCAGCAGGTTTCAATGATTCTATTACAGATATCTTAGGTGATAAAGCAACTGTTATTACAGTTGAAACAGGTGCTTGGGATACAGCAACAGCAACAGCTAACTTCCAATCAACATTACAAGCTAATCCAGAAATCTGTGCAGTATTCTGTGGAACAGACTCTTTCATCCCTGGTGTTGAAACAGTATTAACAGATGCAGGTAGAATGAACGTAGTTGGAGAAGAAGGACACGTTGTAATCACAGGTATCAACGGATCTCTTGAAGGATACGAAGCAGTTGTTAACGGTATTGCAGACGGAACAGTTGTTATGGATTGCCCTAACACAGGTATCCAAGCTATGGAAGCTTTATTAGCATACTTAGCAGATGGAACAACACCAGAACGTACAATTATTGTACCTTCAGTATTCTACACAGGTGATGATATCGAAGCAAATGCTGATAGCATCTGGGGAGTTATGGATTTATCTTTGAGCTATCAATAAGCAATAGTAAATAAAAGATAAATACTTAGTAATTTAGTAAATCAGTTATAAGTATTAGATGGGAAGGCATATGCTTTCTCATCTGATACGAAAAATAAAAGGTTTTGTGTTAGAAAGGTTATTCCAGTTTTATATTAAATTAGGAATGCTTAACTAGTCATTATGAACACAAGGGGAAACGAAATTATGGTTAAAGTAAAAACAAACAACGTAGCAATTAAGAAGAATCCTATAGCGGAATTTTTTATTAGTTATCCAGCAGTTGCAATTATTGCAATATTAATTGTAGTATTCTCATTTTTATCGCCAACATTCTTAACAGTTGGAACATTTCAAATTGCGATGAAAGGAAATGCATATTTACTAATAGCAGCGATAGCAGAAACATTGGTAATCATGACTGGAGGAATTGACTTATCAGTATCGACAGTAATGGCATTTAGTGCAGTGTTAGCGTGTTTATATATGGATGTTGCTGGAGCAGGTGCAGCGTCAATTATTGTAGGTCTTTTGATTGCACTAGCAATTGGAACGATATTCGGTATTTTTAATGGAGTGTTTGTTGGATACTTTGGAATGCAACCATTTATCGTAACCATGGGTACAAGATTAATTGCACTAGGTATAGCAAAGGCTCTTACAAAGAGTGTAGCTGTTTCAGGTCCTGAAGCAATTGTAATGTTCGGGTTTGAAAAGACATTTGGAATCCCAACAGTATTTATATTCTCTATGATCGTACTAATTATCATGGCAGTTATCGTAAAACAAAGCAGATGGGGACGTGAGTTAATTCTGTTTGGAGCAAATAAAGATTCTGCAAGATATTGTGGTATCGATGCAAGAAGAGTAGAGGCAAGTGCTTATGCTGTATCAGGTATATTGTCAGGTTTAGCAGGATTCTTTACAATTATTGTACTAGGTGTAGGTCAACCTACTATTGGAGATTCTAACTTATTGATTATCATTGGTGGCGTTGTACTTGGTGGAACAAGCATGGAAGGCGGAGAAGGAAGTGTAGCAAGAACATTTATAGGGATTGCACTATTAGCACTTTTGACAGCAGGATTAAATGCAGTAGTAGTACCATATACAACACAAATGATTATTGAAGGTTTGATTATCTTTATTGGGTATGGATTGTCAGTAAACGTAACGGCGAAATCAAGCTCAGCAGTAAAATAGTAATAGTATTTGAAGCTAATTTAATATATAAGCATGGAATGGGAAGGTCACAGACATTTTTATTCCATGCTTATATATTTTACTATACAATTTATGTAAAGTAATGTAAAATATGCTTAAAGAATTTACAGAAAAAATACCATTTTAAATGTGAAAAAGAAAACAAGGAGAAAGAGAGGATTTATCAATGACAGATCAACAAATTTTAGACATCGTTATCAAGCAAGAGGAAGTGTTACAATTCGATCATTTTACAAATGAAGATGCGTGGGAATTAGGAAAAGTATTAGTAGAAGAAGCGAAAGTAGGCGGGTTCTCACCAGCAATTGAAATCAAGCTTAATGATGGTTACACAGTGTTCAAATACGGATTTGATGGATCAGGTCCTAACAATGATCATTGGTTAGTTAGAAAAGAAAAAGTAGCGAAATTACATATGGCTAGTACGATGAAAGTAGATTACTTACTTAAAACATGTGGAGCAAGTATGACAGATTGGTACATGGATCCAATGGAATATTCCACATGCCCAGGAGCATTCCCTATCAGAGTAAAAGGTGCAGGAATGATTGGATTAATTATGGTATCAGGAATTTCGATTCTTACAGATCATGATTTGATTATCGGTGCGTTAATGAAATATCTTGGGGTAACTGATTTGGAGAGGGTACAAGATTAAATCTAACGTTTTGGATTTTTGCACCTTCTTAATCATTTGATTTATATAAAATTATATTCCTTTGTTGTTTTTATTATAGGGAATTTTAAAGAATAAAAAGGATTCAAATATAAAAAACTATACTATTATAGAGTAAAGTTTTTGTCAGTTGAATAAGAAAATAAAATGAGAGTAATCACAAATCCTTTGATATAATGGTTTCGACAAAAAAACTTAAATACTAAAGGAGGATTACTCTCATGAAC
>JAWXVA010000187.1:0-3400 GCA_044425815.1 Eubacteriales bacterium | reverse complement strand
AACAGGATACTGTGATGCGACGACAGATTCAAGATATCATGGATCACACTTAGGAAATAAACAAAGTGGTATGAATGTAAAATATGCCTCGGATCCATATTGGGGCGAGAAAGCCGCAGCGAATGCATGGCTTGTAGAGATGTACTTCTCAGACAGTACAGTAGATGCAGGCACAGAGACGTTGGGAATTGTAAATAATTCAGCGACAATCTATGCAGAAGTGAATGGAACAGTGTTATATAGTTTGAAGAATTATAAAATGTCTACATCTTGGGAAATGCCAGTAGTTATTCTAGGGCAAACAACTGTAGATGGGGAAGTGTGGTATAAGATTCAGTCGGATATCGCAGTAAATGATGCTAGAACAGGTGTGGATTGTTATCTACAATATAATTATACAGATGATTATGTTTATATTAAAGCATCGGATGTTTATATAGCATACGGAACTATTTTTTCTACCGATGGATATTCTTCAGGCGATATCAGTGGAGATGGAATTGTATCTTCTATGGATTATGTCTTAGTAAAGAATCATATCATGGGAGTATCTGTTTTAACAGATACAGGATTAGATATGGCAGATGTTAATAGAGATGGTACGGTATCTTCTATGGATTACGTATTGATAAAGAATCATATTATGGGAGTTATCTCCTTGCCAGCTGTGGTTGTCGAAGAATCAGTGGTAGAAGACGATGTGGCAACAACACAAGAGACAGATGTAGTAGAAGAAGTAGATACAGTAGAAGAATAGTGTGTGAACAGGAAGAGAAGGACGTAAATGAATAAAATTAAAAAAATTTTTGCTATCACAATAATCAGTATAACACTCATGTTAATTAATAGTAATACCGCATATGCAGCAGGCTCGTTTTCGGTATCTGGTGGGGGTTCGGTATCTGCTGGGGGAAGTATCACAGTTACAATAACTACCAATAATTGTGCAGGACAATTTAGTGTAAGTGCAGATAATGGTGCAGTAGTGAGTGCAGGTTCAGTGTGGGTAGATGGAAGTGCTTCGGTTACGGTTACAGCACCTTCGTCAGGAAGTTTTAATGTTACAGTGGCTGCTAGTGATGTAACATCATTTGATGCGACTCCAGAGGCAGTAGGAGGAAGTCAATCAGTAAGCGCAAGTGTAGCAGCGGCGGCGACAACAACGCCTTCTACGGATACAAGTACTTCAACGACGACAACAACGACAACAACTGATACAACTACAGAAGTTGTAGAGGATACTCGTTCTACAAATAACTATTTGGAAGAATTATCAGTATCGGTTGGAACATTGTCACCTACATTTGATAGAGCGACTCAAGAGTATACGTTATCGGTTGAGAATGTTGATACTATTGAAGTAAGTGCAACGGCTGAAGATTCAGCAGCATCTATGACCGGGACAGGCGAATATGAGTTAGAGGAAGGCGAGAATGAGATTTCGGTGGTAGTTACATCGGAAAAAGGAAATTATAGAACTTATGTCATTACTGTGACAAAAACGGAATTACCTACTGTATTTGCTACTTTTGGAGAAGTTGAATATGGTGTGGTTTCTAGCCTAGCAGATGTAGCAATTCCAGATGGATTTGAAGAAACTACAGCGATAGTAGCGGGAGAAACGGTAACAGCATGGACAAGTAATTTACTAGGATTGACACTTGTTTATTTAAGTGATGCAGATGGCAATTTAGATTTTTATGTATACGATGAAGCAGCAGGAACGATTCAAACTTTTAGACAACTAGGATTATTAGGTAGAAATATTTATGTTTTGGATATTTCAGAAGAAGAGCAAACGCGTGATGGAATGGTATATGAAGCACTTGTGATTGAAGGCAATGAAATAATGGGGTGGACTTTTGAGGATGAAGCACTTGCGGATTACTCTATTATCCATGTTATGAATGATACAGGTAGTATGGTAGATTACTTGTATAGTGCATCCGACAATGCAATGATTCTAGCACCAGATACAGCACCAGTTTCCAGTGAAATATATGCACAAATGGTATCAGAGAGCATACAGAGTTCGGAGACGATTAACACATTGAATGCATCGATTCAAGAGGTAGAGCAAAAAAATACAATTTATTTATATGTTATAGGTGGACTAGGAATACTTGTTCTCATTTTAATCATAATCTTAATAGTTAAAAGAACTAAAAAACCAAAAGCAGCTTTGACATCAGAGGAAAAAGAATATTATCAAAATGATGAGTTTGAAGATGGCGAAGATGAGGAAGACGAAGAATTAGAAGATGACTACGATTCGGATGATGATTATGAAGAAGATGACTATGATTCAGATGATGATTATGAAGAAGATGACTATGATTCAGATGATGATTATGATGAAGAAGATGATTATGAAGCAGATATAGAGTATGACGAGAAAATTAAAAGGGTGATTGGAAGAAGACCTACAAAATTTTCAGCAGAAATACCTGATTATGAGATGTTGGATAATGACTAAAATAGAATTAGATTATTTGAATTACACAAGAACGAGAAATTGTTCTTGTGTAATTTTGTATGAAAAGGGATAAAAAAATTGTTGTGCGATAGAATTTGTATATCTCATATAATTAAAGTGGAGGAAGAAGATGAAGTATGTAAAACAATTTGGAATAATTTTGTTGGTTAGTTGTATAGGAGAGCTGTTGCGTTGGTTTTTGCCGTTTGCAATACCAACTACCATTTATGGTTTGGTTTTAATGCTGTTTTTCTTGAAGGTGGGAATCATTAAATTAGAATCAGTACTGGATACAGGAGAGTTTCTGACAGGGATCATGCCAGTGCTATTTATTCCTTCGACGGTTGGAATTATAGCTTCATGGGAACAACTTCAATCTATTTTTGTTCCTATTATTACTATGTCAATCGTATCAACATTTGTTGTAATGATTGTATCTGGAAAAGTTACGGATTTTATGATGCGAAAGGAGAAGGAAGATGAATCAACTATTTGCTAATTCATTGACAATCGGTGTGGTATTGAGCTTGGTGTTGTATAGTATTACGGATAAAATACACCAGAAATATAAAAATCCATTACTTAGTCCAATTATTCTTACAACAGCTATTATTATCTTGATTTTAGTATTGGGAGATGTGGAATATGAGAGTTTTCAATATAGCGCAAAATACTTAGATTATTTATTGACTCCAACAACGGTATGTTTGGCGATTCCATTGTATCAGAAATTAGAAGTGTTAAAGAAGAATTATAAAGCGATTATTGCTGGAGTTATATCGGGAAGTTTAGCGGGTATGTGTACTATTTTAGGATTCGCCATGATTTTTGGGTTGACACACGAAGAATATGTTACCATGCTTCCGAAATCAGTAACTACAGCTATTGCTATAGGAATTACAAATGAGCTGTGAGGAGTTGTGT
>JAWXVA010000045.1:0-18991 GCA_044425815.1 Eubacteriales bacterium | reverse complement strand
CTGGAATCAAGAATATTTTTCACGATGTTTTCAGAAAAGTACATAGGATTTTTCTATAATAAAACACTTTCAAGGAGGTATGGATTATGAGTCTCAATCCAAAAATCAACTTAGATGCATTCGAAGCATCTTTTACATGCGTAGATACACACACAGTAGGTGAATTTACAAGAATCATTTTTTCTGGGTTCCCTATTCCAGAAGGTAATACCCCAATCGAACGTAAACATTACATTGCGAAGCACTATGACAGATACCGCCAAGCACTTATGTTTGAACCACGTGGACATAGCAATATGTTTGGTGCTTTTATTACAGAGCCATTAAGTGACGAAGCAGATTTCGCAGTATTTTTCATGGATACCGGTGAGTATTTAAATATGTGCGGACATGGAACAATAGGATCCGTTACTGCGATTATCGAATCGGGATTAAAAGAAGCTGTTGAACCTATTACAGAAGTAGTATTAGAAGCTCCAGCTGGAATTATACGTACAAAAGCCGAAGTAAAAGACGGAAAAGTATTAAGCGTAACACTTAACAACGTACCTTCTTTCCTATATAAAGAGAATCTTACAACAATAATTGATGGCAAAGAAATCAAATACGATATTTCTTTTGGCGGAAGTTTCTTTGCGTTAGTAGACGTTGAACAATTAGGATGGACTGTAGATTCGAAATCAATTCCAACTTTAACTGCTTTTGGAATGAAAGCGCTAGAGCAAATCAATAAAGAAATCAGCGTACAACACCCAACATTAGACATCACTTCTGTTGACCTTGCAGAACTGTATTGCCACACTACTACAGAAAGTTGTAATTACCGCAACGTAGTTATTTTTGGTGATAACATGGCAGATCGTTCTCCTTGCGGAACTGGTACAAGCGCAAAATTAGCTGCTTTACATGCACGTGGAGAAATCAAAGAAGGCGAAACATTTGTATACGAAAGTTTTATCGGTTCACAATTCAAAGGTGTAATTAACGGTACAACTACAGTAGGTGACCACGAAGCTATTCTTCCTGCAATCACAGGAAGCGCTTATGTAACAGGACAAGCTACTTACGTTATCGATCCAGCCGATCCATTAAAATACGGTTTCCAAGTAGGATAGCCGTATGGCGAGAAAAAGACAATCTACTAGAAGTAGAATTGTAAAAACCGCATGGAATTTATTCTATAAAAAAGGTTATGAAAACACCACTGTAGAGGATATTATCTTAGCATCCAAAACATCAAAAGGTACGTTTTATCACTATTTTAAAGGAAAAGATGGACTACTTGGTTCACTTTCTGATTTATTCGATCAGAAATATGAAGAACTGCAAGAGACCATAGATGTATCCCTTTCCTCTTACGATAAATTACTTTTGCTAAACCAAGAGTTATTTGAGATGATTCAAGAAAGTGTAGACATTGGTCTCCTCGCTTATATGTATTCTTCTCAGTTAATTACCAAAGATAAGAAACATCTGTTGGATAATAAACGTATCTATTATACATGGATTTCAGAAATTATCGAATCAGGACAGCAAAACGGTGAATTCACATCACACAAAACCGGAAAAGAATTAGTCAAATTATATACGATGTACGAACGAGCACTTTTATACGACTGGTCGTTATGTAATGGTAAGTACGACTTAGTTGAATATAGCAACTCGCTACTACCATCTTTGCTCAGTACATTCAAAACAGATTTCAAACCATAATTATAGATTGCGAAAGTCAAGAACACCCCCTCATGGTTCTTGGCTTTCTTTTTTTCTACGGATTATGTTCAATAAAAGAAGACAATCTACACCATACATTCGTGTAGATTGTCTTCTTTTATTCCTATTTGTTTCATTACTGTTATCGTATTTTTGCGTTCTTCCAAAGCACAACACCATGCCATCCCACATCCTGCAGATATAGCTCTAGGAACTGGTATTAATCTCCCTTTTGCACCAAGCTCTTTACAAGCCTTTTCCATCGCCATCGCATCCGTTGTTGTATGAAATGTGATTACTAGTTTCCATTCTTTTTTTCTCACTTTTCCCACCTTATATATCATCAATTCTTTCTGCTATTACTCTTCATTTAATCATTCTACGCTACTCAATGATAGATAAATTCTGTACCGCTTCTATAGCTTGATCCACCTCTTCAATTGTATTAAAATATGAAAAACTAAATCTTACCGCTCCTTGTTTGACTGTTCCTAATGCTTCATGCATTAACGGTGCACAATGTGCTCCTGGTCTTGTAGATATTCCATACTCCATCAATAACTCATCACTCACTTCAGATGAATCGTAATCTGCAATATTAAGTGTCACTATCGGTGCTCGCTGTTCTTGCGTAAAATCTCCATATATCTTAACGTTTTCTATCCTTCTAACCCCTTCATAAAATCGCCGCATCAACTTCTGTTCAAACGCTCGAATTTTATTCACGCCTAATTCGTTTACGAACAACACTCCTGCTCCTAATCCTGCGATTCCATGTCCATTTAATGTTCCAGCCTCTAATAAAGTCGGCATTTCTTTAGGATGCTCATGATTGTACGTATCCACCCCACTTCCACCTGCTTTTAACGAAACAATATCCACTCCTTCTCTTACATAAATCCCACCTGTTCCCTGTGGACCCAGTAAACTTTTGTGACCGGTAAAACATAAAATATCGATTCTCATCGCTTGTACATCTATATCAAATACGCCTGCTGTTTGTGATGCATCCACAACAAATAAAAGCTGATACTCTTTTGCTATCTTCCCAATTCGCGTAATATCTATAATATTCCCCGTCAGATTGCTTCCATGTGTACAAACAATTGCTTTTGTATTCTCCTGAATCGCTTTCTCTATTTCTGTATAATCTATATTTCCTATTTCATCACTTTTCAGAATGGTGAGCTCCACTCCTTTAGACTCCATGTCGTACAAAGGTCGGAGCACTGAATTGTGTTCTAGCATCGTGGTAATGACATGGTCTCCTGGTTTTAAAATCCCTTTAATTGCTGTATTTAGGCTTTCTGTTGCGTTACTCGTAAAGGCAATACGCGCTGGATTTTCTACTTGAAACAATTGTGCTAAGGCTACTCTTGTATTGTGTATAATTCTCGCCGCTCCTAGTGCTTCTGTTGTAGTTCCTCTCCCTGCATTCCCTAAGGAATTCAGCGCTGAAGCAACAGCTTCTATTACACTTTCTGGCTTGTGTAACGAGGTTGCTGCATTATCTAAATAAATCATTCGATTCACCTCTCTATTCCTAAAAATGAATACACAAACATTTTCTATATTTTATAAATTTCTTTTACTACTTTCAAAAATCTCTGCGTTGAATGCGTCAATTGAAAATTCTTATTATAAACTACGTATAGTTGTCGTACACTGTCTTGATTTGCAAATGCAAATTGTAACAATTTTCCTGAGGCAACTTCCTCTTCCACTGCCAATTTGGAAATCATAGAAATCCCCATGCCCTTAGCTACAGATGTTTTAATCGTCTCTGTATTTTCTATACTCGCCACTACATTTAATGCTTTTAAATCCATTCCACATTGTAGCAATTGTTTTTCAACTTCTTTTCGTGTTCCCGATCCCTCTTCACGCATAATAATAGCTTCTTCTAATATCCAATCTATCGATACACTACTCAAGTTCTTTAATTTTGAATACTTTTCTGTATTTGGTGTAATGATTACTAATTCATCACTATAAAACGGAATGTATTTACAGTTTTTCTTTTCAATCTCTGTTCCTACAAATCCAATATCAACATTCCTGTTTACAACTGACTCAATCGCACCTAAACTATCCGTCTCTATTATATTAAATTGTTCTCCAACATAATCTTTACAAAATTGTATCATCAAATCTGGAAGTATATACTGAGAATTTATAGAAGAAGCTGCAACACGTATACACTGCTTCTCTTCTTTTCCTTCTTTCCCAAATGCGTACTCTATCTCTTTTTGCAATTTAATCATCTTTGTTGCATATGCATATAAAATCTCACCATCTGGCGAAAGGTTCACCTCTTTTGTATTTCTCACAAATAGTCTTACATTCAACTCCTTCTCAAGTGATGCAATATGTGCACTTATCGTCGGTTGCGTAAGATACAGTTCTTTTGCAGCCTTCGAGAAACTCTTTCCTTCTGCTATTTGTACAAATGCTTCAATTTGCTTTAAATTCATAGGTATGGCACCCTTTCACTCTCTGCGCCCACTTTCTTTGTAACCTTGATGCTATCAAGGTATTCTAGAATTGGCTTTGCACTTTTTCTACTGGTATTTAATAAATCACGTACTTCAGCTATTGTAATTAAATTATTCGCTTGTAATTTTTCTTTAATAATTTCGGTTGCTACTTCCATTAACTCTTGCAATGTATATACATCTTCCATTATTTTTATAATAGTTCCTTCATCTTGCATTACTGAAAGAATATCATCTATTATATTTGTCGCCTCATTGCCAAAAGAAATTTCTGCGATCTTCTTAAAATCATATTTGGCTACTGATAATTCTTTACGAATCAAACTCTCGATTTTGATAAATCTCTCATCTTTATTTAACTGAAAATCCACATTGTGTAAATATTCATTATGACGAATCAACTTTTCTTCTGCCACCATCAAATCAATGTACATATCAAAAATATTGGGCTTAACAGTCTTCATATATTTCACATGAATTTCTGCCTTTTTCATTCCATATCGATATGGATATGCACTGTGATACTTACTTAATTCTTCTTGGATCAATTCTGTCATAGCAAGTTCATCTGCTACGTGCCATACAAAACAATCTTTCTTAGCTTTAAATAAACGAATTAATCCTTGATTTTGAAGAGAGTCCACATCAGCAATTACCTCTTCCATTGACAATGCTGTCAATTTCGCTAATTCTGTGAGGCTAATCATTGACTTGCTGTTTGACTTAATATGCATCTCAATCACATCTTCAGAACTACCAGCCTCTTTACACTTCAACTCCTCAATTACTTCTGGCTTAAAACGCTTTTTCTTCGTCGGATTCGCTTCTAATACTACTCCACCACCAATTGTTTCCATTGGCGAATAAAAGCGTACGACAAATCTATCTCCCCTTCGAATAGCTATTTCTTCTTCTAATCGAAGCTGTACATATCCACTTTCACCAGGACCAATTTCTTGTTTATCCAACAAAACTGCACGACATAATATTTCACTAGTTCCTGTAAACAAATGTAATCTCGAATGATTTGTCAATACTCTTAATGTTGATTTGGTCACTTCTAACTTCACATCCAACATCATTGTATTCTTCATGCTATTAATCGGTGCTAGCACACAACCTCGCTTGATTTCACTCTTCTTTACATTTGATAGATTAATCGCCACACGCTGTCCTGCGTAACATTTATCCACATTTTCTCCATGAACTTGAATACTTCTAATCTTACACTCTTTCTCGTTCGGATACATCTGCAAGACAGTATCTTTTGTAATCGTTCCAGTGACCAATGTACCTGTAATGATAGTTCCAAATCCAGATAACGAAAATGCTCGATCGATCGGTAATCGAGGTATTGTTCGTGTATCTTTCTCTTCTACCTCTTCAGAAGTTAAACGCTCAATCGTATCTACTAATACCTCTAAGCCTTGTTTTGTCACAGCAGAAATAGGAACTACTGGTGCATGTTCCAAAAATGTTCCTGCAAGTTCCTCTCTTATTTCTTCTTCAACTAATTCAAGCCAATCCTCTTCAACTAAATCACACTTATTTAGTACTATGATACTTTTTTTCATTCCAAGCTGTGTCAGAATATCCATATGTTCACGCGTTTGTGGCATAATGCCCTCATCTGCCGCAATTACTAACATAACCAAATCCATTCCTACAACACCAGCTACCATGTTATTAATAAATTTTTCGTGACCTGGGACATCGATAATTCCCACGCGGTCTCCTGAGTGTAAATCAAAATACGTAAACCCTAAGTCTATGGTAATTCCTCTACGTTGTTCCTCTTCCCAACGATCGGTATTTCGCCCTGTCAACGCTTTAATCAATGTCGTCTTTCCATGATCGATATGCCCTGCTGTTCCGATAATAATATTTTTCATCTTGTTCTAATTCCTTCTACTATCTAAGCCATGCCTATTTTCTTCCTCTTTCGAAGTCTGTTTTTGACATTATAACTCTTGATTATATTTTCTGTAACTGCTCTACAATCACCTGGAAATTTCTGCAATCCACTGTGCGAATATCCATTAGTATCTCATCATTCACGACACGACATATGATTGGAACAGCTAAATGTCTCATCTTCGCTTCATATTCAACCGTCGAGATATTTTGTGGTTTCAGCACAATTCCCTTGCTCTTAATACGCTCTAGAGGCAACGAGCCTCCACCTATCTGCGATTCACACTCTTCTAATCTAACCTCGGCATTTAATTGAACTTTGTGCATCATTTCCATCAACAACTCAGCATCCGCAGTCACTTCTTCAATTGACTTTGTCATCATATGCAATACTGGAATATTTTGAATTGCTTTTTCTTCCGATAAATATTCTTGCAATACCACCTCCAATGTAGCTGCTGTAAATTTGTCAATACGTAGTGCACGCGTCAGCTGATTCTTTTTCATCTTATCGATATATTTCTTCTTACCGATAATAATACCCGCCTGTGGTCCGCCAAACAATTTATCTCCACTGAAACAAACTACATCTGCTCCGTTTCGGATGGAATCTTGTACCGTCGGTTCATACGTGAGTCCATATTTACTCAAATCAATAAGAACTCCGCTCCCCAAATCTTCAATAATTGGTATCTCATGTTCTCTTCCAAGTGGTACTAACGCTTCAATCGGAACTGTCTCCGTAAATCCTATAATTCTATAATTACTTGTATGCACTTTAAGTAATGCAGCCGTATCTGCTGTTATTACTTCCTCGTAGTCGCTTAAATGTGTTTTATTGGTAGTTCCTACTTCAATTAATGTAGCTCCACTCAGTTCCATTACATCTGGAATCCGAAACTTTCCACCTACTTCTACTAGTTCCCCTCTAGATACAACCACTTCTTTGCCGTGACCGATTGCACTAAGAATCAACATCACTGCTGCCGCATTATTATTCACTGCCATGGCTGCCTCTGCACCTGTAATCTTGCACAACAGTTCTTCAAAGTGTGCGTAACGTTCGCCTCGCTTACCTTCCTCTAGGTTGTACTCTAGATTCGAATATCCTGTTGCTAGCCTTGCTACATGTTCCATATGCTTTTCACCAATCGGTGCTCTACCTAAATTAGTATGCAAAATTGTTCCTGTCGCATTAATCGTAGCAGTCATGTTTGGTTTATGCATCGCTATAACACGCTCTGCAATTACTTCCACTAATGAGCCAATTCGATTTTGTAACAGCGCTTCGTCATCGCACTGTCCTATCAAGTTCCTTAACAATTCTGTCTCAATTCGTATACTCTCCATAACAGTATCTCTACTATAACTTACAATCAATTCCTGTATATCTTGGTTTTCTAACAAAATATCTACTTTGGGTATACTGCGATATAATAAATTCTTGTTCATTTTTTCTACTAGAAAAGACGCACTAATTTTTCTCCCTTTTCTACTACCTTTCCTATAATCATCACTTGTGAATCCATGTTTTTCTCTTTAAAAGCCTGCAAAATCGCATCTTGATATTCTGCCGGTATGCTAATCAACAATCCGCCTGATGTTTGAGGATCATATAATAAATCTGTATAGTATTCTTCTACCAAAGTCGCATCCACATAATGCATTGAATGCCCTTTATTTTTATAAGTTCCTGCTGGTACAAGTCCCATCTTAGCAAATTCCACTGCTTCTTTAAAATAAGCAACATCTTCTACGTGAATTTCCAACGTTACTCCACTCGCTTCTGCCATTTCAATTCCATGACCTAACAAACCAAATCCCGTTACATCTGTACAGGCTGTCACAGGAAAAACTTCCACTACTTCTTTCGCCTTCTTATTGAGTGCTGCCATTACACGCTGTACTTCTTCTATGGTTTCTTCATCTGCCATCTCTGCTTTAATTGCAGTATTGATTACACCACTTCCGATTTGTTTGGTAAGCAATAATACATCTCCTGGTTTACAACCATAATTCTTCCATATCTTATCTGGGTGAATAAATCCAGACACGCTCAAACCGTATTTGGGTTCATCGTCTTGAACGGAATGGCCACCAATTAAAACAGCCCCCGCTTCTTTCACCTTATCAGCTCCACCTCTTAGGATTTCTCCAAGAATTTCTGGATCTAGACAATTAGGGAACCCTACAATATTAAGCGCTACTTTCGGTTCGCCACCCATGGCATAGACATCGCTCAATGCATTTGCTGCCGCAATTTGTCCGAACATATAAGGATCATCTACAATCGGCGTAAAGAAATCCAACGTTTGAATCATAGCAATCTCATCTGTTATTTTATAAACGGCTGCATCATCCGATGTTTCAATTCCAACTAATAAATTTTCATCTGAAAATTTTGGTAACTTGCACAAAACTTGTGCAAGGGTCTCAGGACCTATCTTTGCCGCTCATCCAGATGTTTTTGCCATCTGCGTCAACTTTATATCTTTCATCATGTCTACAATCTCCATTAATTCATCTATTTCTATCTTTCCATATTTTTATAACATCACACATCTATGGTTTAATAATTTTACTAGCGCCATCCATTTTTTCTACTATTGTGTACATATTGGTGACATCCCCTACTACCAATTTATCTGACATATTATAATAGTTCAAACACGTTCCACAAGTAAGAATTTCTACACCTTCTTCTTGTAAATGTTTCAAATCCTCTAATGAATCAGACCCCACTGAGGTCAATGTTGCCCCGCCATTGTAAAAAAGCATTGTTTTTGGTAAATTTTCCAATTGAGTCACAGCAAAAATAAATCCTTTTATTAATACTTTCCCTAATTCGTCGTTTCCAATTCCCATACGGTCCGATTCAAATACCATCACTGTATTATCTTTGATTGGCAAAGCTGCTTCTGCAACATCTGTTAACACTTCATTACTTTCTTTCACATCGCCAACTATAATTCTCACTTTGTATTCCGCCTCCGAAATAACAACCGTTTCAGCAATACCACCTTGGCTTGTTGCCATTTTTGTGACATTTTGCACTGCTATTTCATTGTCAACTAACACTTCAAACACCTCTGCACCTTCTACGGAAGCCATCGCTTTCTTTGTCATAATAACGGGCATAGGACACGCCTGTCCCATTGCATCTACTGTAATCATTTCACTTTCCTCACTCTCTTTTTATTTCAATCATCTCAACATTTTTCGCCTTTCCACTTATAGATATATTCTATCACTAAACAATCTCTAGGTAAACCATTTCTCCTCATAAAATAGCATTCCACTTAACGAACTTTATTGTTTTACGCTAAAAATTCTTGAAATTTATCAAATGGTAACGGTTTCGAAAAATAATAGCCTTGAACATGTTCACATCCTGCTTCAATTACGAATTCTAACTGTTCTATTTCTTCCACTCCTTCTACAATCGTGGTTCTATTTGTCGCTTTAATTCCAGTGATTAAATATTTAAAAAATTCACGTTTCTTCTCATCTTCATATGTTGCGAGCAAAATTTTTCTATCTAACTTTATTACATTAATAGGTAAATTTAAGAATGTATGCATATTAGAGTATTCCACGCCAAAATCATCTAATTCAAATTCAAATCCCAAGCGTTGCATCTGTAGCATCGCATTTTTGACCATCTTTGCATCTTCAATTAATGACCTCTCGGTAATTTCTATTTTAATTTTCTTTGGTTCAATATTATATTTTTGTAATATTTTCATCACGTTAGCTTCCATATCAATTTCCGTAAATTGTAAATACGGAAAGTTGACAGATATTGCTTCTAAAGTACCATTTCCAGTATCATTATCTATTGCTTTTCTCATATCTGCACAAACATGCTCTAAAACCAAATAAGTCATCTGCACTACTAAACCTGTTCGTTCTGCTAAATCAATAAAATCTCCTGGGAAAATCAATTTTCCTTCCTCATCTCGCATACGTACAAGTGCTTCCGCTTGTGTATACTGCTTGCTATTCGCCGAATAGATTGGTTGATAATGTACTTCAAATAAATCATTTGCAATAGCATTCTTTATTTGCTCTATCATATGACTTTGTTCAATCATCTTCTTAACTACGATAGTATCATGTAAATATTTTAGCTCTCCATTGCTTTCTTTTAACATGCTAATTGAATATTCTGCTGCCGAAATAAGCTCTTTGACAGTATTTCCAAATATTTTATTATCAACACGCGCATATACAATCTCCATCGCCACTTTATTTTCATTCATTACAAATGGTTCTTCTAAAAATTTCACAATATTATCAATAAGTTCTTCATTCTTTTCATCGTCTTTAGTAAGTATAACAGCGAATTCATCTCCATTATATCGATAAATAGATTCGTAAGGCAGTAAGTTCATCATATAACTCGCTATTCTTATCAAAATTTTATCACCGTATGCAAGCCCTAAGCGCTCATTTATCATTTTAAATCCTCGCAAACTAAAAATGTACATAGATACATCTTCGTTACGGTGAATCTGCGCACCTAACTTATTCATCAATGCCGTCCTATTATAAACACCCGTTAATTGATCTACTGATTTTCTTACATTTTGTACGTAGAGATGTATCGATAATATGCTCATTGTGTTCAAAACACCCGTCATAATTAGATTAGGATTTAAAAATTGTATAAACAAAACGCTCATTCCTAACAACGCAGTTAATATCATGACTTTGACTGTTTCTCTATGTAATAATTTGATGTTTTTCACTAGAATAGCAAGAACCCACACAATATTAATAACTGCAATCACATACGGCAATTGAAACCATGCCCCTCTAACGTATCCTTCTGTTTCCGTTACATAGAATACTTTTCCGTTCGATATATTCGTAAATAATAAAAGTAAGTATATCGTGTAAGGTATACAGTACGGAAAGAAAATCCGTTTTATTGGTAATCGTTCATCAAATTTAAAAGAAGTTAAAATAACCGCATATAACAAATAGCATAATGATATAGATGAAATCATTACAAAATAAATAACATTAGTGATATATATTAATGCTATGTGTAACGTTCCTTCTCCTGGAACTCCGCATAAAATGGTCGTGATTGTTGCAATCACCGTCAAGAACACAACGTAATATATCCCCTTCAGGCATTTGTAGCTCAATGTTTTCGTCTCGTAATCTCTCGTAAAACTAATCAACACTGCTAAGACTATTATTAGTGCTGAATATTCTGCTGCTAAATCATAATTTATCATCTATTCTACCCCTTTAGCTCAATTAATGAATCGTTCCCTTTCTAGTATAACTTAATTAAATAATAGTTCAATCTTTTCTCCTTACTTATCCCGAATTATTACATAAATTTTATGTTTTGTCCCCCTATTTTGCTATACACTTCATTATTTTTTTGTTATAATACTTAGATTATAAGCAAGAGAAAGACGAGGATATTATATGTGGATAGCAGATGGTTGGAACGATTATCAAGTAATCGACACATCTAACGGAGAAAAACTAGAAACTTGGGGCAAATATTTATTAGTTCGGCCAGACCCTCAAGTTATATGGAATACTACTAGAACGGAGCACGGATGGTCAAAACCAAATGCGCATTATCATAGAAGTGCAAAAGGTGGTGGAGAATGGGAATTCTTTGATTTACCTGAACAATGGCAGATTCACTACCGTGATCTTACATTTAATTTAAAACCATTTAATTTCAAACATACTGGACTTTTCCCTGAACAAGCGACAAACTGGGATTGGTTTGGTAATTTAATCAAAAATGCTGGACGACCTATAAAAGTATTAAACCTTTTTGCCTATACAGGTGGTGCCACTTTAGCTGCTGCAGCTGCTGGTGCTACAGTGACTCACGTTGATGCATCTAAAGGAATGGTTCAATGGGCAAAGGAAAACGCTGCCTCTTCAGGATTACATGACAAACCTATTAGATGGTTAGTCGATGACTGTGTGAAATTTGTAGAGCGTGAAATTCGTCGTGGCAATACTTATGATGCTATCATCATGGATCCACCATCTTACGGTCGCGGTCCTAAAGGTGAAATCTGGAAGATTGAAGAATCCATTCATCCTTTCATTCAACTATGTACTAAAATCCTTTCAGACAAACCGCTCTTTTTCCTTGTAAACTCTTATACTACAGGACTTGCTCCTGCCGTATTAACATATATGTTGTCGACAGAATTGAAGCAATATAGTGGCGTAGTTGATTCACAAGAAATTGGACTACCTGTGCAAAGCAATGGACTGGTTTTACCTTGTGGTGCTTCAGGTCGTTGGAATTCTATTTAACCTATAGCAAAAAGGTATTATAGAGTAAGTCATATCTACATGACCTCTTCTATAATACCTCTTTTTATACCTTGCTTTATGAAACAGACTATACCGCAGCTGGTAAAATTCTCGATAAGAAACTTTGTGTCCGCTCTTCTTTTGGATTTGTAAATATTTCTTCTGGCTTTCCTTCTTCAACAATATAACCCTCTGCCATAAAAATAACTCTATCCGCTACATCTTTTGCAAATCCCATTTCATGTGTTACAACAATCATTGTCATCCCTTCCTTAGCTAGGGACTTCATAACTTCTAGAACATCACCTACTAACTCTGGATCAAGAGCTGATGTTGGTTCATCAAACAACAATGCTTTTGGTTTCATCGCTAATGCTCTTGCAATCGCTACACGCTGTTGTTGTCCCCCGGATAACGTGGATGGATATGCATCTGCTTTATCTGATAATCCTACTTTTTCTAACAATTCTTTTGCATATTTCTTAGCTTCTGATTTACTCATTTTTTTCGTCAAAACAGGCGCCAACATAACATTTTCTAATACTGTTTTAAGTGGAAACAAATTAAATCTTTGGAAAACCATTCCTACTTCTTCTCTAAAGTTTCTAACATCATAAGCTCCATCCATTGTATTGGATCCGTTATACCAAATATCTCCGCCTGATGGTGTTTCTAATTGGTTGATGCAACGCAGAAATGTGCTTTTCCCTGAACCGGATGGGCCTATTACACAGACCACTTCACCTTCGGTAACATTTACATTAATATTTTTAAGTACTTCTAATTCTCCAAATTTTTTAGATAAGTGCTGTACTAAAATCATACTTGGTTCCATGATATTCCTACCTCCATTTACTTATTATAATAGTTGTTCAAGTAACTACTATCGTGTCTTAGCTCATTTTCTTTTCTATCTGCTTTTGTACTATAATAAGGATAGACAAGAATACCAAATAAAATATTGCAATTACTGTATACGTTGGAATCGTTTTAAAACTCAATGCTGCATAATTCATACCCATATGCGTAATTTCGTTAACTGCTATACAAGATAAGAGAGCTGTATCTTTTACTGATATAATAAATTGATTAAAAAGTGCTGGCATAGCAGCTTTGAATGCTGGTGGAATAATAACATGTATCATTGTTTGTGCATTTGACATCCCAAGTGATAACGCTGCCTCTTTTTGTCCTGGATCAATCCCTGCCAACGCCCCTCTTACAATTTCTGAAATGAATGCACCTGAATTCAATGCAATAACCATGATACCCACTGTTGTACTATCTAAATCTAATCCAAATAACGATGGTATTACATAATATCCATACAACGCTTGCACCATAAGTGGTGTAGCACGGATTACCCATATATAAGCATCCGCTATTTTCTTTGCTATAATGTTTTTCCCTTGTAGTGCGTATCCACATAAACTTCCTATTACAATACCGCACAAAATACCACATATCGAAATGATCAATGTTAATTTTAATCCTGTAAATAACATTGGTAATAGTACTTCCAAAAATGTTAAATCCATAGTTTCTCTTCCTATCTATTTTATTTGATTCCTCATACTTTCTCACACTTATGTCTGTATTTAAACAAGCTTACAGTATTTACAATTGTAAATACTGTGGCTCATTTTTTAGTCGTATTTAATTATTTATGATAGTATTATTCACACCATTTAGCGTATATTTCAGCTAATGTTCCATCTTCTACTAACATTGCAAGTGCTGCATCAATTTCTTCTAAGTATTCACAGTCAAATGATACTGCTACTGCATATGGTGCTTGACCTTGGTTAAATTCGTCACCTACTACTTCTAAGTTTGTAGCATCTGTTGTTTTAATGTAGAATGCTGCACCTGGTCCATCTTGAAGAAGACAATCAACTTTTCCTTGCTCAAGTGATTCGTATGCTGTTGTAATTGTATCATGCACTTCTATAGTACTATCAGCTAGATTATTTGAAGCGTATGTATGAGATGCTGTACCTTTTTCAACTGCTACTGTCATTCCTGCTAAGTCCTCAACACTTGTAATTCCTGTTTCCATTGTTGCATTAACCATGACAACTTGACCTGAGTCACAGTAAGTTTCAGAGAAATTCATTACTTCTTTTCTTTCATCTGTAGCACAAAGAGCTGCTGCACCAATATCTAATTTTCCTTCTGCAAGTGAAGTAGTAAGAGCTGAATAGTCCATAGCTTCAATTCCTTCTTCGATTTCAAATCCCAAAATAGCTTGTAGCTCATTTAATAGGTCAATGTCATAACCAATCAATGTTGTTCCATCTTCATCATAGTATGAGAATGGTCCGAATAATCCAGATGTTCCAACTTTAAGAGTAACACCTTCCATAGATCCTTCTACTGAACTTGTTTCTTCTGTAGCTGCTTCTGTTTCTTCTGTAGCTTCAGTTTCTTCCACTACCGCTTCTGTTGTAGCTGCTTCGGTTGTCTCTACTGCTTCCTCTGTTGTTGATGAACAACCAACTGCCATTGCTGCTACCATTGTTGCACTTAATAATGTTGCTAAAATTCTCTTTTTCATAATTCTTTCCCCCTGTTTTATGATTGACGATTTTTAAGTTCAAAATACAAAAATGGGACATTACAAATAATATGTAATGCCCCATTGCATAACTCAACTATATGATAATTTCCATAATGTTTTACTTAAAATACTGTGGCATCTTCGCCAACTGTTTTTTGAACTTGAAGCTATTCTATCTCGAATTCTTCACTAGGTCAATATAGCAATTAAACAAAATAGCTATATACTGCATTACTATTTTATACATTTTTACCAAAGTTGTTCAATTTTTAAAAAGTTAAGTTTGAATTGACAAACAATTCTCAACTTAGTCCGTCATTCACGCACAACAAATTCATTGGCTTGATATTTCAAGCTTTCGTAACAATTTAACCACTGGGATTATTAGTATTCCTGCACACACATTTCCTATTCCATGAATAAAATCGTAAGGTAAACCTGCTATAATCCATGCAATCATCCCTTCCATAGATAATCCAAATAAAATTGCTTGTACTGGCGCGTATAATATGCCAAAAAACAATCCATGCAGTCCGCAAATCCCCATATATACAACTGCTTTTACATTCCTTCCTAAATTACGTGGAAGCATCATGGTAACGCCCCATAAAATAGTCCAAATATACAAATATGGAATCCACCATGGTGAAAACCCTACAAGCACACCATTCAACAAAACATAAATATATATTGGAACAAGTGCTTTTTTCCTATATACCAATGTATATGACATCGTTAACACTCCCAGTAAATGTACGTTCGGGATCCATTCCATAATAACTTTCGATAAATACATTATAGATGCCAACATTGCAAATATTACAATTTCCCTTGTCGTTAACCCTGTAGTTTTTTCACTATTGTGCGTAAGTAAATGCATAAGTTATGCCCGTTTCAATTTCTGTTGTGTCTACGCCTGCAATAGCCATTTCTCCATCTACCAGAAATCCCCAGTATGCTCCATCCGTATCATAATCCAATGTCACTCCATCGACAACCTTTACATACATTCCGTATTGACTAATTTCACCTTCTATTAATTCCTGATCAAGCAATGCCTCGCCCACTGTCGTCGCTTCAGTATGCACTTCATAACTATTAACACTACCATCTTCGAAAATCACATCAAAGAAAAACGACTTTGTCCCTTCTCCTAATACCGTGATGTCTGTAGCTACCACTTCAGAATTCCCTTCCAACTTTTCATTCGTTTCTTTTTCGCCAGTTTCTTCTTCACTAGTTTCTTTTTCACTAGTTTCTTCGTTAATTATAACTTCTGCTATAACGGTCTCTTCTGTCACCGCTTCTGTCACTTTCGAGTTTGAACACGCTGTAATTGTAACTCCCATCACCGCAATTAATGCTAGAACACACATTTTTTGTAGATTGTTTTTCTTGATTTTTTTCATAATTCTCCTTATTTGTGCTTAATAATTTCTTCTCTAAAATCATCCAAAATGTAAGCAATTATCTTTTTATAGTTTGTTGCTTCCCAAAAATATAACTCACTTTTGTTCCACATAAAATAGCTAGAATTCTTCGACTAGAATTCTAGCTATCCAAAAGGCGCCAACCAGATTTGAACTGGTGCTCAGGGTGTTGCAGACCCATGCCTTACCACTTGGCTATGGCGCCGTATGCAAATTGACTTATGACCTATTGTATTATATCAAATTGCTATATTTACGTCAAGCTGACATGTATCGAAGATTATGCCTTCTAAAGACTTCCATGTAAATATTCCCTCTTCCAACATCATATAACTATTTAGGCTATTTTCTTTCGGAATCGATACCGAGCCTGGATTCAAGTACAAATACTCTCCATAATCTATGCATGCAGGAATATGAGTATGACCATTTAACAAAATATCCCCTTTATGCATTGGTGGAAGTTTAGATGGGTTAAAATTATGCCCATGCGCAACATACATAATGCGATTCCTAATTGATGGATTTCTACTTCCTACTTCACAAATACAATATTCAGCTAAAATAGGAAATTCTAATACCATTTGATCTACTTCTGTATCACAGTTTCCCCTAACAGCAAATATCTTATCTTTATAAGAGTTTAAAAGCATTATAACCTCTTTGGGGTTATACTCACACGGTAAGTCATTTCTAGGACCATGGTATAATAAATCACCTAATAATAATAATCTATCTGCCTTTTCTCGTTCAAATGCTTCTAGCATTTTTCTAGCATAAAATGCTGAACCATGTATATCTGAAGCAATCATCATCTTCATATTTGTTCCTCCACATAAAGTTTGTTACTATTTTTGTTTTTTTAGAATTTTTTTACTATAATTTTCCTTACTAGATTTTTCTATCTCTATTTTATAATTACATTGGTTGTGATAATCTTTTTTATATCTATTTGAACTCGATACAGACTCTACAAATCTCATTTTCAAGACCAAAAACTCTTCTAAATCCATTAGCAAATGATAAATTTTAACTCTGCCTTCTAACACTTCTCGTGAATTGGGCAATTCTTGCGTCAATATTTCTTCTATAATCACTTTCAATTCATCAATTTGTTTCCTCGGATTATTCAATTCCAAAATATGGACTTTAAGCTCTGTGATATAGTCTGAAACTACTTTTGCTTCTGCTGGCATAACTTTCATTCGATTCAATTCATAGTGTAAATTATGGAGTATACTTGTTTGCATCATTCTCATTTCGAAATAATGTTCATAATAATCACCTTCTTTTTTAAAAGTATTATTATTATATTCACATGATTGCTCTATAAAATGTTCTATTTGTATTTCTAAATCTTTTATCTCTTTCCACAGATCCACATCTGGCTTTTTACCATCTAGATACTTCTTCAATTCTTCTAAGAGACATTGAAGTTTGAGTTCCGTATATTTCATATTGTGTATCAATTTATTTTCACTATAATTATTTCTACTGAAAATATTCAAAACAATTGCCATTGAAATCCCTATCAATACAAGCATAAACTCATTAACCACAAAATTCAAGCTGAAATCTCTTGTTGATAAAAAATGCGTTCCTATAACTGCATTCACCGATACTGTAGGTCGCCACCCTACTAACTCTGAACAAAACACGACAACAAAAATAAATATACCATATGCAAGCCATACGCTATCTATATGTTGAAAAACCATCCATGATAAAAGTACTGTAACTCCATAAGTGATAATCCGATATAGCGATAATCTCAACGTTTCTAATTTCGTTGTGAGAATAGTTAACAACGCAATAATTCCTGCTGACGTTGCAAACTCTAAATTCAAGTGCATGGCTATAACCATCGCAACGCTGCTCCCTAACATTATCTTACCTGCTTGGATTAATATTCCGTGCATTTTATAATTTATTTTTGCATCCAATTTTAAATTTTCCTGCTTTCTTCTTTAATCTTTAACTTCAAATTTTGCTATACTAATTAATAAATTTGAAGATTTTTTATTAGCTTTCGAGTTGTTTTCAAATTAATATTATACTAAACATTTATAACTTTAGGTTCCCTTTTAATAATAATTCATACTTTTTATCATTTTTTACTAAAATTCGATTAAATTCTAATATGTAAAAAAGCATGAATAAAATACTATTCATGCTTAAGAGGCGCCAACCAGATTTGAACTGGTGCTCAGGGTGTTGCAGACCCATGCCTTACCACTTGGCTATGGCGCCATATTTAATTACAATAATAAATTGCATTTCTGCAATTTATATCAAGTGACTCCTACGGGAATCGAACCCGTGTTACCGCCGTGAAAGGGCGATGTCTTAACCGCTTGACCAAGGAGCCATACCTCCCCAAGCTGGACTCGAACCAGCGACAACACGGTTAACAGCCGTGTGCTCTACCAACTGAGCTATTGAGGATTATCCTGAAGTATATACCTTCAAAACTACATACAAGAAATCTTTTAGATCATCATTTTTACCTATTCCGTGCTGAACACTTTGTTTTCACTCAGTGCTCAATCTTTGGTTATGCCCTCGACCGA
>JAWXVA010000044.1:0-19159 GCA_044425815.1 Eubacteriales bacterium | reverse complement strand
TTTTTGTCATTACTTTACCCTTAAAAGCCTATATTTACGTCATAATTAGTGGCGATTTATTTTTTTACAAGTGCTACACCCCTTTATTCATAAGGATTTCGAGACAGCGAAATCTATTCAATACAGAGTTCAATAATTTTCGCTGTAGAAAATTGACAAACTAAATTCCACCCCTTGAAAGTGCTTATGTGGAATTTACTCTGACGAAACATAAGAGTGGAATTTACTATGGCATAGAACTTCCCACTATTGTATTCTTGTAATTAATATGTTGTATCTTCGGTATTGCATTCAAAGGAGGATATCAAACATGGCTAAAAATAAACATCTTACATTAGAAGAACGATTTGAAATTGCAAATAGCTTAGCGAAAAATCTTTCATTCAAAGCTATTGGAACTTTATTAGAAAGAGATTGCACTACTATCTCTAAAGAAATACGCTCTCACTTAGTAGTAAAACAAACTGGTGCATATACTGAATACAAGGATATTCTTTCAGAATCACGTTCAGGCATCACATACTCAGAACAAGAAATCCAACATCTTGATTCTGTTATTTCACCATTGATTCTAAAAGGACAATCACTAAATCATATTTGTGCGAATAATCAAGATTCTATCATGTGTAGCGGACGTACTCTTTATCGCCTTGTAGATAACAACCTATTTTCAGCACGAAATATCGATTTGCCACGTAAAGTTCGTTACAAAGTAAGAAAAAAGAAAAGTAATTTTAAGGTGGATCGAGCATGTCGTCAAAATAGAACCTATGCAGATTTTCAAGATTTCATTTCCATTAACCCAGACTTGCCAATCACTGAAATTGATTCTGTGGAAGGCAACAAAGGTGGCAAAGTTCTACTTACCATTCATTTTGTTAAGGCAGAATGCATGCTGGCTTTTATCCGTGAATCCAATGATTCACAATCGGTAATTAATATTTTCAATAAGTTATATCTAGAAATAGGACCTGATGTTTATTGTAATATTTTCCCGATTCTACTCGGAGACAATGGCAGTGAGTTTTCTAATCCTAATGCACTTGAATTTGATGGACAAGATAATCAACGTTCCCATGTATTTTATTGTGACCCATCTGCCCCACACCAAAAAGGTTCTGTAGAAAAGAATCACACTTTCATACGCTATTTCGTACCCAAAGGCGAGAGTTTTGATTCCTACACACAAGCAGATATTTCATTGATGATGGATCACATAAATTCATATTGCCGTGCAAGTCTTGGAAATAAAGCGCCTTATGAAATGATGGAGTTTTTATACGGAGCAACATTATTAGAGCATTTAGGGTGTCACAAAATTCCTGCAAATGATGTAACAATGAACAAATCTATTTGGAAAAAAGAAGATAACAGAAAGTAAAATGAACTATTTATTATATCAGAAAGCGCCTTCCCGCACTTTCTGACATTCAATATCGAAGAACAACCCATAACCCATTAGTAGGGGTGGAATTTACCATAACAATTTTTTTCGCTAAATTTCACCTCTGGGATTTTATACCCATTTATTGCCCTTTTATATTGATTACTAATCATTTTACTATAAATTTCATTGAAAAACACTCATTTTAGAAATCATTTTCATGAATGTTCTAAAACGAGTGTCATCCAGTGGAAGTTACTTTGACAAGGTGGAACTCACCTTGTCATTTAACCTAATTTTCGCTGTACGCGGAAATTCCTATTAGGAACAAAAAATCATTCCCGTTTTCAAAAAACAACTATTGTTTTTTAACCATTCCTTCTATAAATTTACTTTTCTGTACTTCCCCTACCTGAAAAGAGCAAAAAATCCCCTTGGGTGTACATTTAGAATTCTTTCGCTTTTGCAATTTCTATTTAAGCGTACAGTTTACATAAATGCTCTGTCTGCCCTTTTTCTATTTTTATCTTCGCCATTGTCATATAAATTAAAAATGTTACACTTAGAAACATTTTCATCTTATCCAATCCTCGAATACTATGTTTCTCGAATTTATAATCTCGATCTATTCTTCCGTTGATTCGTTCTACGCCAGTTCGCCTCTTGTATAATCGTTTCCATTTATAGCTGCTTCGTGATACAGGAGTAAAAATTCTTCGATCTTCACTGCATTTGATTCGAAAAATTCTGTTGTCATGTTCCTTAGGATGAAAGCCATATCGCAAACTATCTGCACTTTTGTCATATCCTTTATTGATTAATTCTGTTTTTTCTCCATCTTCTTTCACATACCATACTGTACCCTTATAATTATACACTAGCGCTGTATCTTTATATTGATGTGTTTCTTCTCCATCCCTCCAACAATTACGGATATCTATAATGCTATGAATTCTTTTATCTTCCAGCCTAGTTATAAGATTGGTGCTGTCATATCCTTTATCTGCGAGAAAATATTTACAACTATCCAACCACTCCATATGTGCTTTCTCTATTTTATCTATCAACTTAGCTGTTTCTGTATGTTCGCTATTAGAAGCCTTTGTCACTTCATAAGCTACAGGTAATTCATATGTCGCATCCGCTATTAAGTGCAGACGAAAGCCAAACCATTTCTTGGTTTTTATTACGCTTTCACCATTTGGACCACTTGCACTATATTGTTTCTGACTCCAATCTGCGTCTCGTTCTCCACGTTCACCACTTGTTTTATTCTTCGTCTGTCGCGTGGCAAAACTATCAATTGCTTTCCCATCCACCATTAATATTTCACCGAAATGTTCTAAATTTTCATACATATACAGAACTAATTGTTCAAACATTTCATCTAATTCTTTCTGGTATTGCTTCAGATTCTTCAGAAACTTTGAATATGCACTAGTAAATGGAGCCAGATATATTTTAATACTTCTATCTTTTTGCTTCACCGATTTGGGTGTGAATCCACACATTGTTCTTAATTGCTTGTTTCTACTCAATTCTCGAAGAAGGCTTTCCACGGTTGCATGTTCAAATAAAAAGCTGGCAATGAAAGAATTCCACATAGCTTCACATGGCCAATCATTTCTGCCTTTCCCTCGCATTTTATATAACTTTGCTATAAGCTTTCCATCATCAATAGCACCTAACACAAGCTGTAATCTTTCTAAATCTCCTAAATTTTCAAAAATATCTTCCTCAAACAAGTTTAATTGTGGTATTATATTCATGGGAAAAGTCCTTTCTTTTTTTGTTTGATTAGTCACTTACATTATACTCCATTTGGAGTAAGAAAGGTTCACTTTTCCCTTATTTTATGCGATTTTGCGAAGTTTTTATCTGCTAGTCGCATTTTTTCGTTTTCGTCATTACTTTATCCTTAAAATCCTTTATTTACGTCATAATTAGTGGCGATTTATTTTTTTACAAGTGTTACAGTCCTTTATTCATAAGGGATTCGCGACAGCGAAATCTATTCAATACAGATTTCAATCGACCAGATTTCAATAATCTTTCACAACTTATAATTATCGCAGAATAATCCAAACCGTGTAGAGTACATACAAAAGAGATAGCGCAATTCCCCATGTACGATTCAGTTTATCTTTTTTTGCTAAAACAAACATGATTAAAGTTACGGCTAGCAGAACAAACGTATCAAAAACTGCAGTAATTTCTGTTTGAATCGGATTGATAAAGCAAGAAATTCCTAAAATAAATAAAATATTAAATAGGTTTGATCCTATAACATTTCCCGCTGCTATGCTATTCTCCCCACGTTTTGTTGCCATCAACGATGTAACAAGTTCAGGTAAGGATGTCCCTATTGCCACAACTGTTAAACCTATTAAGGTTTCTGACAACCCAAATATCCGTGCTAATTCAGTAGCTCCGTATACCGAGATTTGTCCCCCCGCAATAATACACCCTAGGCCAACCACCATATGAAATGTTATATTTCTTGATTTATCCTTAGAAATCTCCTCCATCTCTTTGATTTTATTCTTCTTTGCAGCGGTAATTTGTAAAAACATTACGACAGAAAAACCTACTAATAAAATCAGTGCATCTACTCTTGAAATATCACCATCTATTATCAACAATACCATAAGCACGCTGGTTGCAATGATGGTTGCGATCCAGTCTCTATTTAGCAAATCCTTTTCGACTACCAAAGGTCTTATCACTGCGCTTAATCCCGCTACAAATAATAGATTGAAAATATTTGACCCCAAAACATTCCCCAATGCAATCTCATTCGCTCCGCTCAATCCCGCTGTAACACTCACTGCTAATTCTGGTGCAGACGTACCGAATGCAACTACCGTTAACCCTACAATTAAACTTGGAATCCCCATTTTCCTCGCCAGTGCTGAAGCCCCTTCAACAAAGTTATCCGCACCCCACACTAATAATACAAACCCTACAATTAAACAAAATAATGATATCATCCTCTACCTCCTTATTAAAGGTACAAAAGAAGCAAGACTTTTATTGCACCAATCACAATAAAAGTCTTGCTTCTTTAAGAATACACCGGCTTACCACATGGTAAACGTAATGACGACATACTCCACGATAAACGTGAGCTACTCCCTTTTTTGCAGTATATTATATCCGCACATCATTGTCAACTTCCTTTTCAAATATATGACCATTTTAAATAATTCAGAAAATTGACAGACTAAATTCCACCCCTTGAAAGTGCCTATGTGGAATTCACTTTGGCGAAACATAAGAGTGGAATTTACTATGGCATAGAACTACAAACTATTGTATTCTTATAATTAATATGTTAATCCTAATGCACTTGAATTTGATGGACAAGATAATCAACGTTCCCATGTATTTTATTGTGACCCATCTGCCCCACACCAAAAAGGTTCTGTGGAAAAGAATCACACTTTTATACGCTATTTCGTACCCAAAGGCGAGAGTTTTGATTCCTACACACAAGCAGATATTTCATTGATGATGGATCACATAAATTCATATTGCCGTGCAAGTCTTGGAAATAAAGCGCCTTATGAAATGATGGAGTTTTTATACGGAGCAACATTATTAGAGCATTTAGGGTGTCACAAAATTCCTGCAAATGATGTAACAATGAACAAATCTATTTGGAAAAAAGAAGATAACAGAAAGTAAAATGAACTATTTATTATATCAGAAAGCGCCTTCCCGCACTTTCTGACATTCAATATCGAAGAACAACCCATAACCCATTAGTAGGGGTGGAATTTACCATAACAATTTTTTTCGCTAAATTTCACCTCTGGGATTTTATACCCATTTATTGCCCTTTTATATTGATTACTAATCATTTTACTATAAATTTCATTGAAAAACACTCATTTTAGAAATCATTTTCATGAATGTTCTAAAACGAGTGTCATCCAGTGGAAGTTACTTTGACAAGGTGGAACTCACCTTGTCATTTAACCTAATTTTACCATGCATTTGTAATAGCTTATACTTGTATCTATATCTGTGTATTCACAAAAATATCGTAAATAGCATTTACTGCAGTTTCAAAATCTTGTTGCTTCATACCTATAATAATATTCAATTCGCTTGATCCTTGGTCAATCATCTTCACGTTAATATGTGCATGCGTAAGTGCTGCAAATATACGTGCTGCTGTTCCGCGTGTTGACTTCATTCCACGACCTACGACTGCTACGAGTGCTAAATCAGATTCTAAATCTACTACATCTGGCTTTGCATCTCTATGTATGCCTGCTAAGACTTTTTGTTCATAATCTTCGAATTCATCTTGGTGCACAAAAATAGTGAACGTATCAATACCAGAAGGCATATGTTCTATAGAGATTCCATTATCTTCAAACACTTGCAATACTTTTCTACAGAATCCCACCTCAGAGTTCATCATCGCTTTTTCGATGCTAAGAGATGCAAATCCTTTCTTCCCTGCAATTCCTGTAATAGTAAACTGAGGTTGTTTGCAAGTACTTTCTACAATTAAAGTCCCTTTATCTTCTGGTGCGTTTGTATTTCTAATATTAATTGGTATTCCTTCTTTTCGTACTGGGAAAATCGCTTCATCATGTAATACCGTAGCTCCCATGTATGATAATTCTCGCAGCTCTTTATATGTGATGACATCAATAGGTACCGGATTATCTACTATACGTGGATCTGCAACTAAGAATCCTGATACATCTGTCCAGTTCTCATATATATCTGCCTTTACTGCTCGTGCAATAATTGCTCCTGTAATATCTGAACCGCCACGTGAAAAAGTTTTAATTCTTCCATCTTCATAAGCACCATAGAATCCAGGAATTACTGCATATTCAATATTAGCTAATCGTTTTGCTATCGTTTCATTTGTTTTTTCAGCCTCGAAGCGCCCTTTTTCGTCAAAGAATATAATTGATGCCGCATCGATAAATTCAAAATCTAAGTATTTTGCCATAATAATACCATTTAAATACTCACCACGTGAAGCTGCATAATCACTTCCTGCTTTTTCTTCAAAATTCTTTTTAATTAATGCGAATTCATCTTCTAGAGACAATACAATATTTAATCCTTCAATAATTTCATTGTAGCGATCTTTAATCTTACCAAATACACCTGTGAAATCTTCCCCATTAACGGCTAAATCATAACAATTATATAACATATCCGTTACTTTTGTATCTGAATTGTATCGTTTACCTGGTGCCGATGGCACTACATATCTTCTTGTTTCTTCTGCACGTATAATATTTCCTGCTTTTTCAATTTGTTCAGCACTTGCTAATGAACTTCCACCAAACTTAACAACTTTTTTCATAAAGGCCCCCATGTTCTTTCTACTTCTTTATTACATCCACAAAACTTGCTTGTGTAATTTGTACTAATAATTTCGGTTCTAGGCTTAACTGCATCCCAATCTTTCCACCGCTGATATAAATAAATTCTAATGTTGCTGCGCTTTCATCCACTACGGTTTTGAATTGCTTTTTCATACCTATCGATGTGCAACCGCCTCTAACATATCCTGTTACACGCGTCAAATCTTTGAGTGGCAACATCTCTAGCGATTTTTCTGACACAGCACGTGCTGCTTTCTTCATATCTAATTCATCTTCAATCGCTATTACAAACACATAATATTCTTTTGATTTTCCTATCGTCACTAATGTTTTATACATCAACTTATGATCGACTCCTAAGATATTTGCAGTTTGTAAACCATCTACAAATTCATCACATTCATAAGTTTGCATACTATAGGGAATTTTATTTTTCTCTAATATACGCATTGCATTCGTTTTGAGTTCTTTTTTACTCATAATTACACATTCAAACTTTCTTGTAATGATTGACGTTTCTTCATACGAGTTATTTCAACTAACTGTAATTTTGTTACCCCTATTAATTTAGTAGGTATTTTGTCATTTTGCAAGTGTTCTTTTAAAATTTTTAGAACTTCTCGCATTTTTTTTGCATCTTTTAAGTTAATAAAGTCAATAATAATGATTCCAGATAAGTTCCGTAAGCGCATTTGCATAGCAACTTCAATAGCTGCTTCGCAATTAATTTTAAAATATAATTCTTCTTTATCCTTTTTTATCACACATTTTCCGCTATTTACATCGACCACAGTTAAGGCTTCTGTTGGTTCTATCACAAGATAAGCACCAGACTTCATCCACACCTTTTTACGTGTCGCATTCTCAATCACCTTATCCAAAGAATATAACTTATTTAAGTCGTAATTTTTATCCGTATATAATTCTAGTTTTTCCACAATTGCAGGTTGTATTTTCGAGAAACAAGAAACAATTTCATCATAGACTTCTTGATTTTCCACCTGTATTTTTTCAACATCTTCATGGTACATAGTGCGAATAAAAGCGATATATGGTGCACTCGCCTTTTTCAAGCAAGTGAACGTTGTTCTTGTATTTGCCTTTTGAACCAGATTTTTACACTCTAAAATCAAAGACTCTAATTCACTACGAATCATTTCCTCACTCGCCGTCATAGCGTTCGTTCGCGCAATGATTCCATATTCTTCCGATTGATATTCTGCTAGTAATTTTTGTAATCTCTTGCGATTCTCATCTTGAATCTTACTGGAAACTCCAATTGTTTTATCCCCTGTCGCTACTACTACATAATTCCCTGTAAAATTGATGTTTGAAGTCACTGTCATAGGCTTTGTTTTGACAGCCTCTTTTTCAATCTGCACAATTAACTGTTCAGCTTCGCAAATTGGTTTTTTCCCAATCTTATGTGTAAAGATTGGATTTAAATTTTTCTTAATATCATAATAACAAGGTTTTTGCGGTATCACTTCTATAAATGCTGCATTTAAGCTAGGAACAATTTTTTGAACTCTACCTATATATATATCACCAATTTCTGGTTCTTGTTTCGAAAGAGGTGTAACTTGTAGCTCTGTAACCCGCGAATTTTCCGCATGTGCCATGCACAAACCTTTTGGGGACATAGCAATTACAATTTGTCTTGCTTTCATAATCTTATTTCCGTTCCTAACTGTTGCAATGAGATATAATCTTGTCCATCTTTTTGTCTCAATTCATTCTCTGCATATACTTCTACTCTATGATAATTAAATTTGTAAATACCTTTTTCTTCACCAGCGTAATCAATGAGTGCATCCATCACTAGCTCTGGCTTCAAATTCTCTACACTGCCTGTCGCCACTTGCACGAATATTTTCTCATCTTCTAAATACATTTTATAAATAAGTGGTCGTATATCCACTTCTCGATAACTTTTCTTCGTCTTTTTCATTACGACTATGTGGTCTTCGGCAACGAAGCGATTAAATGCTGCTATAAATTCTTCTGTGATTTCACATTCTTTTGGGATGATATAATAATCTGCTGCTGCAACAATTGACATTCCTGTTTTCTGAGCTTCTGGAATTTCTACAAAAGCTGTAATTTCCACACCTTCTACCATGACTTCATTTAATTGCTTTATTGCTATATCACTAGCAATCGGTTTTATTAATTCGATGTCGAAATATTCTCCATCACTGGTCAATCCTACACCTAGAGGATTTGCAAAGGACATAATCATATGCGGACTAAATCCTTGAGAGTACGCAATTGGAATATTAGCTCGGCGCATTGCTTTTTGGAAATAACGCATCATATCTAAATGTCCAATAAATTTCATAACACCATATTTTCTAAATTTCAACCTAACCTTCATAGCACATACCTCCTCCTAGAACACCTGCTCCACATCCTGAGCATCGTTCTCTACAGTTCGGCGTTACTTGTTCATTCATTGCATGCTTCCATTCTCGTTTCAAAAATTCTTTTGTGACACCTATATTAATAAAATCCCAAGGGAATAATTCATCCAATTCACGTTTACGTAAATTATAAAATGCAATATCTGTATTTGTATTTTCGAAGGCTTGCATCCATTTTTCATTAGAGAAATGCTCTGACCAAGAATCATATATACACCCTAAACGATATGCTTCTAATATAACCGCACTCGTTTTTCTATCACCACGGGCAAATACACCTTCTAATACAGTGACATCAGCTTCATGCCAATTGTATTTGATACTCTTTCTATTTAATTGTTCTTTCACTTCGCTATTTACCACTTTTGCTTTTGTAATGTACTCTTCTTTCGTGCACATCGTCGCCCATTGTAGTGGTGTACATGGCTTTGGAATGAAAAATGAGCTGCTAGCTGTAATCTGACACTTTCCTACTCTTTGGTCTTTCGGAATTTCGTAGTAACGTGCTGCGACTTTATTTGAAAGTCTGGCAATATCTTTCATATCCTCTTCCGTCTCTCCTGGAAGCCCCAACATAAAATATAATTTCACTTTTTGCCATCCGCCTTCAAAGGCTTCTCCTGCACCATTTAAAATAATTTCTTCTGTAAGCCCTTTGTTGATCACATCGCGCATACGCTGAGAACCAGCCTCCGGTGCAAATGTAAGACTGCTTCTGCGGACATCCTGCACTTTACTCATGACATCAAGTGAAAACGCATCAATTCTCAAGGACGGCAATGAAATGTTTATCCCTTTATCTTTGAATTCTTCAATCAAAAATGTTACTAAACCTTGCAATTCTTGATAGTCACTAGAGCTTAGTGAACTAAGCGAGATTTCTTCATGGCCTGTATTTTTCAACATTTTGTATGCATATTCTTTGAGTACTGCTAAATCTTTCTCTCGATTCGGTCTATAAATCATACCAGCCTGACAAAAACGGCATCCTCTAATACATCCTCTTTGAATCTCTAATACTACGCGGTCTTGAGTCACTTTTATAAAAGGCACAACTGGTTTTTCAGGATAACAAGCTTCTGAAAGTTCTAGAACCATTTGCTTGTCAATAACAGCTGGTGCACAAGAATCGTTTGGTTCAAACGAAGCTAATAATCCTGCATCATCATACGTAACATCATAAAATGTAGGCGCATAAATTCCTGGAACACTTGCAGCTTTTTTCAAAAAGTCTAGACGGCTTCCTCCCGCTTTTTTATTCTCTTTATACAATTCAATCAGAGTATCAAACTGCGTTTCCCCTTCACCAATGTAGAATAAATCAAAAAAATCTGCAATTGGTTCTGGATTGTATGTACATGGTCCACCACCTATCACAATAGGATCTTCTTCTGTTCTATCTTTATGAAACAATGGAATTCCACTTAACTCCAACACTTGTAAAATATTGGTATAGCACATTTCGTATTGGATCGTAATTCCCAAGAAATCAAAATCTTTGATTGGATCTTGAGATTCCAATGCAAATAAAGGAATTTTTTCTTCACGCATTATCTTATCCAAATCAACCCATGGAGAATACACACGTTCACACCACATATCTTCTCTTCTATTAAACATATCATACAATATTTGAATCCCCAAATGAGACATCCCTATTTCATATACATCTGGGAAGCACATTGCAAATCGTACCTCTATGTCTTTCTTATTTTTCATTACTGAATTCACTTCATTTCCGATATATCTAGCAGGCTTATCTATCTGCATTAATAGTTCATCGGATAATGCTAATTTTCTCATACGTGTTTCCTTTCTTTTATCGAAGTCTGGATGCTTGTTATTGCCACTGTTCCAAGACTTTTGCTATTTCAATATTTTGTGATACTACTGCGGCTATTTCATCACAATTATAATCGCCAATTTTCATATTATTATACTCTGCGCATGCAAAACTCACAAATAGTAACATAGCTATGATAAACCTTGCACGAAACGAAGATTTTTCTCCTGTTTCCTCTTCTTTGTATAATTCATTGTAAATAGAACCATATCTCGGATGTACAGCTGGGATAACTCTCCCTCGATCGCTATAAAGTTCTCTTGTACTTGCTAATAATTCTTGCCTACGTTTTGCTTTTTCATCCATGACAACTCCTTAAATAAAGACATATATTGTTTATAAACAATATATGTCTTTATTTCAAGTTTAGACTTAGCGGTCAGCCATTTCATTTACAATATCATCCCAAGTCACACCACGTTCTACCATTAAAACCATCGCATGATATAGGAAATCTGAAAGTTCATATTTAATTTCTTCTGCATTTGGGTTCTTCGCAGCAATTACCAGTTCTGTCGCTTCTTCTCCCACTTTTTTTAGAATCTTATCGATTCCTTTATCGAATAAGTAATTTGTATAAGATCCTTGTTTTGGATTCATTTTCCGATCTAGAATAGTGTCGTATACTGACTCGAAAATTTGTAATGGATTTTTTTCTAGATTGTCATTCCCAACTAGCGGTTGAAAGAAGCAAGTCGGATTGCCAGTGTGACAAGCTGCTCCTACTTGATCTACTTTAGCTAACAAGGTGTCATTATCGCAATCTAGCGTCAAAGATTTTACATGCTGGAAATGACCCGAAGTTTCGCCTTTAAGCCAAAGTTCTTGGCGACTTCGACTATAATAGCACATCATTCCTTTTCGTATTGTAAGATCAAAGGATTCTTCATTCATATACGCCATCATCAATACTTCATTTGTCTTATAATGTTGAACAATTACCGGTATTAATTCATCGCTGTTTAATTTAAACTCCGAAAAATCTAACTTACTTTCGTATGCAGCAATCGAAATTCCATCTTCTACACACTTATCCTTATACGAAACAATATCCAATTCTATATCACTGACATATGCGCCAGAAAGTCCACGTACACGCTCACATCTAAGAATGCGTGACAATTCAGACTCTTCTTTTGTATCTGTAACTATGACACAAGGAATCGTTGTAATATGCATCACAGAATCTAAATCCAATCGATGCATAAAGATAATCTCACTTGAATAGTCATCGATGATTTTTTGTTGTTTAAATAATGTATCGAAATCATTCAAAGATACTGCTATCTTTTCTTTTCCAAAACGCTCGGAAACCTCTTTTAATAACTCTACCGAATGAGGTTTTGACAAGTTAAGCATGGCTCGTTTCGCACCTGCATAGATTATTTTTTTTACATCTTCTTGTCTTGCTATATTACCACCTACAATCATAGGGATGCGAATAGCTCGATTCATCCTCTTTAAAATATCTATAGATTCTTCGTGTTCTTCATCTGTATCAGACAAATCAAATACAATCAATTCATCAGCTCCATGGTTATTATAATATTTCGCTAACTCTACAGCATCTTCCATAATCACTGTATCATCATTAAACCATTTTACTGCACTGCCATTTTTTATAAATAGACACGGTACAATTCTTTTGTAGCTCATGTTATCTCTCCCTTTCCTATAATTATAGACTACCTTTCGTCGACCAAACCTCTTTCATACGAGGTTCATACATCGTTGCCTGATCTAATGCTTTACCAAATGCCTTGAATAATGATTCTACCATATGATGATGATTATTACCATCCATAATTTTCAGGTGTAGATTCATCATACTACTATAAGACACTGCATAAAAAAATTCTTTTACCATCTCTAAATCCATATCACCACACCGATCCGCAGTAAATTCAGCACTAAAATTCAAATATGGTCTTCCCGATAAATCAATGGCACACATCGCTAATGTTTCATCCATCGGAAGTAAAAAACTTCCATATCTCTTAATTCCTTTTTTATCACCGATGGCTTTTAATATTACATTTCCTAATACAATCCCTGTATCTTCAATAGTATGGTGACAATCCACTTCGATGTCTCCTGTAACTTTTACTGACAAATCAAATAGCCCATGTCTAGCAAATCCTGATAGCATATGATCAAAAAATGGAATTCCCGTATCTATTTCTGTAATTCCTTCACCATCAATATTAAGTGATATTTCTATTTCTGTCTCATTTGTTTTTCTAATACAGCTTGTTTTACGCTCGTCCATTTTTCCTCCTCGATTCATATATCTAGAATATTACTCAAATCTTACTTTAATTGAATTAGCATGTGCCGTTAATTGCTCAGCCTCAGCAAATGTCTCAATATCCACATGTACCTTTTCTAACGCCTCACGGGTGTAAGAAATAATACTTGATTTCTTAATGAAATCATCTACTGACAGTGGCGAAAAGAATTTTGCTGTTCCATTTGTAGGTAATACATGATTTGGACCTGCAAAATAATCTCCTAATGGTTCACTACTATATTCGCCTATGAATATCGCACCTGCATTTCGAATACGTAACATTACATCATATGGGTTCGCTGTCATAATTTCCAAATGCTCTGAAGCAATCTCATCTGCCGTCTCTATCGCTTCATCGATAGAATCTACAAGTAAAATATATCCATAGTTATCGATTGATTTCTGCATGATTTCTGTACGAGACAAGGATGCGATAAATGTATCAACTTCTGCACTGACCTTTTCTGCTAATTCTGAACTCGTAGTAATTAGGATAGCCGAAGCTAATTCATCATGTTCAGCTTGAGATAATAAATCCGCTGCAACATATCTTGGATTAGCAGATTCATCCGCAATTACAAGTATTTCACTTGGACCAGCTATTGAATCTATATTAACGTGTCCATACACTGCCTTCTTAGCAAGTGCCACATAGATATTACCAGGTCCTACTATTTTGTCTACCTTCTTAACTGAGTCAGTTCCATAAGCTAATGCTGCAATCGCCTGCGCTCCACCTATCTTATATATTTCATCTACACCTGCTTCATGTGCTGCTACCAGTGTATTGGGATTCACTGCTCCATTACTTGCTGGTGTAACCATGACAATCTCATCTACTCCTGCGACTTTTGCAGGAATTACATTCATAAGCACCGAAGATGGATACACTGCTTTTCCACCTGGAACATAGACTCCTACTCGACGAAGTGGCACGATTTTTTGACCAAGCATCGTTCCATCTTGCTTACTATCAAACCAGCTATATTGCCTTTGTTTCTCATGATATTCTCTTATATTAACAATTGCTTTACGCATAATTTCTATTAAATTCGTATCTACTTTTGTATATGCTTCATCGATTTCTGCTTGTGTTACACGGATGGTATCTTCTGTCAGTGACAATTTGTCAAATCTCTCTGTATATTCAAATACTGCTTGATCTCCGTTCTGTCGTACATTATTAAGTATCTGATTAACTGTACTTTCATATTCCACATAATTATTTGGGCTTCGCTTCAGCAAATCATTTATCAAATTTCTTCTTGTATTATCATCTAATTTATGAATTCTCATCTTCTTCTCCTATCGTACCTCTGCAAGTATTATAAAATCGCTTGTAAATCTGTAATGATTTTCTTGATTCTATCATTCTCCATTCGCATACTAACAGGATTTACAATAACACGCGCAGACAATGGACAGATTTCTTCTAATACTTCCAATCCATTTTCACGTAAGGTACTCCCCGTTTCTACAATATCTACAATTACTTCAGAAAGACCTACTATAGGTGCCAGTTCAATAGAACCATTTAGCTTGATAATCTCTACTGTCTGATTTTTCGTATTATAGAAATATTTTTTTGCTATATTGGGATATTTCGTCGCTACACGAATCAATGAACGTCGTTGCAATAATTCTTTTGCTTCTGGATGACCGCATACACACATCTTACACTTTCCAAATCCCAAATCCAAGACTTCGTGTACCTGTCTTCCCTCCTCTAATATAGTATCTTTTCCTACTATTCCTAGGTCAGCAGCACCATATTCAACATAAGTTGGAACATCTGGACCTTTCGCAAGAAAGAATTTTAATTTTAATGCTTCATTTACAAATATCAACTTTCTAGAATCTTTGTCATAAATCTCTTCACATGATATTCCAATTTCTTCAAATAATTTCATTGTATCTTTTGCTAATCGACCTTTGCACAATGCGATTGTTAAATATCTCATTCCTTTTCTCCATTCTGTTTATCTACACGGATGTCCCCATATCCACTTCTTGCATAGAACCATCTAATAGATTCACTGCTAAGACGGTATTATTTTCTTTTAAGTAGAGCATATATTTTCCGAAATTCTTTCGTCCATACTCTGTGTAATAATCCATTTTAAATATTTCATCTTTTTTCACAATCTCAGTTACACGACCATTTTTACGGAAGCTTTTTGCAAGTCTAATCGCTTTATGTTGCATCCCCGCATCAAATAGGAGAATATGATTATCTAATTCATATTTTACGTCTACTTTTTGTCTTGTAAGTGCATTAAATAACTCATCCACTGTAATCGCAAATCCAATAGCTGGAAAATCTTTGCCGAACTTGCTTAGTAACTGATCGTAACGTCCACCTTTTACTACCGCATCTCCGATCCCAAATGTATAGGCACGGAAGATAATTCCCGTGTAATATCCATATGTTCCTGTCATACTCAAGTCAAAACTCACATAATTTAGGACTCCGTACATATCTAAGACTTCTACAATCGCTTCTAATCTAGAAATAGCTTCTAACGCACTTGCATTTGGCGCTACCTTCTTTGCCTTTTCTAGTACTTCTACACCACCTACTAATTCTGGTAATACATGAAAGGCTTCTAATAACGCTTCATCCAATTCACATTTTACTAAAACTTCTTCCATTCCAAAATAATTTTTATTTTCACAGAATTCTCGTATTGTCTCTTCAGTCTCTGTATCAAGCGCTGCTTCTTCTAGTAATGAATTCATAAACGCCACGTGACTAAGGCTAATCTGAAATTCGTCTAATTCTACTGTTTTCAGTAAATCTGCAACCATTGCAAGCATCTCGGCATCAGCTTCTACAGAATCAATCCCGATCATTTCTGCTCCTAATTGAGTATTTTCTTTCAAACGTCCTTGATAACTAGTATGATTAATAAAAGTATTTCCAGTGTAACAATATTTCCCAAAAGCATCTGCACTTTCTAGTACCGTTGTCAAAGCACGTGCAATAGATGGTGTAATATCTGGACGTAGCACTAAAATATTCCCATCTCTATCAAAGAAACGATATAATTCCTTCGCCTCGACCGATCCTAGTTCCTTACTAAATACTTCCGAAAATTCTAAAGTTGGCGTCTGAATATCTTGATATCCATATCCTCTTATGGTCTTGTGTAATTCACTTTGCAATACCAATTTTTGTCTACATTCAAGTGGGTATATATCTCTAACTCCTTCAGGTGTATGTACATTTTTTTGATTCATTTTCTCTCTCCTGTTCGCTTTAGCGTGGTAGCGTATTAAATCATTATACCTATCCGCGGTTACCTTGTCAATCCCTCTGTTCCAAATCTTTCTGAATTCCATCTAAATATGGGACTATAAATCCGTTAGTCATTTTAAGATAAAATTCATCCTGTAATTCGTCGATACGAAAACTTTTGCGTCCTCCATTCAGCATACGATTCCAAAAATATAACATTTCTTCAAATCTCATATAATAAATCAAATCTCTATGAGAAAAATATAGTACCAAAAATGCTATTCCCTTTTGGGCTTCATAATTTCGCATAAACTCCACTTGATGCTCATGTATATTCTGTAATGGAAATGTATCTACTGCACATTCTTTTGCATCGAAACAAACTGGTATACCTTGGACTGCTCCGATGTAATCTACCGTACTTCTTTGCTCAAAATATGCAAGTGTGATGTGACGATTACTTTTGTCTATTTTTACTGGTGTTATAGGCGTTGGTATCTTCTGTATCAATGCCAATTTCCGCTCCAGATAATATTCATTTGTTCTATTGATAAATTCTTCTAGTGTAGATCCTCTAAGACCTCTTGAATTCCAAGTGCTCATAGTTTCCTCTCATTTCCTTGCAAATCTTCTGGTATATTGGTGGCAGCGGTGCGATATAAGCATTCCCCTTTAACTGTTCAAGCCCTACGCTTTGCTTCGGAAATTCTAATCTATATGCATGAAGCAACTGATGTTTGACACCGTATTCACTTTGATATTTCGCATTCACATTCCTATCCCCATACTTCGCATCACCAATAATTGGATGATTCGTATATGCTAAATGTGCGCGTATTTGGTGAGTCTTCCCTGTTATCAAGTGTACTTCAAGTACTGTCCTATCTCTTCCATGTGCCAATGGCACATAATCCGTTTCTATCCAATCTCCACCTTCTTCTAACTCTTTCGTAATGGTTACCTTATTTGTCTTATTATCTTTCCGCAAATATCCTTGTAAATGTTGAGGCGTAGTAATGATACCATTTACGCAAGCTATGTAATATTTCCCCATAGAACGCTCTTTAAAACATTTTGATAATTCTTGTAAACCACGAAGACTCTTACCTGCGGTGATTAGTCCGCTAGTATTGCGGTCAAGTCTATTGCAGATGGAAGGGCGAAACGATTGCAATTCCTGTTTTGTCAATTGATTGCTATCTAGCAGATAGCTTATCACATGCTCAACTACTGATTCATCAGTTTTTTGTGCTTTCTGAGACAACATGCCAGCTGGCTTATTGATAAACAACACATCCGAATCCTCATATAGAATATCCAGTTTCGCTGTTGTCTTTTGAATAGAAACAGATGAAAATTTTTCAATCGTTTCTTCTGACAAAAACAATTTGACCGTATCCCCTATTTGTAATTTTTCATCTCCATTTGCTTTCTTCCCATTTAGAGTAATGTTCTTTTTACGCAACATTTTATAAAAAAAGCTTTTGGTGGCTTCATTTAAATATTTCGTCAGGAATTTATCCAAACGCTGTCCCGCTTCATTCGCGGTGATTGTGATTTCTCGCATCTAATTTCTTCTCCAATTACCAAATTACATACTATATAATTTTATCGTATATTTTATCTTCTCTTCTAGATCTTTCGTATCTGCTTTTTCTATACTCGCGATATTATTTAAACCTTCCACTCTTGAGAGAAATGGAACATACTCATGGAATAATTTTATGTTCACTCTTCCACAATCATTTTGTGCAAGGAACGTCTTAATATATGCAGCAGTACTTTCAAGTCCTACTTTTTTGTTTGTCGTATAACCATAAATTGAATTTCCCGATATTACAACACATTCAATCGGCATAATTTTTTCTTTGCTTGTAATTACAACATCATAACTAGTAGTTAAATGAGTGGTGTGCGTCTTAACCGCTTCTATCTGTTCATTTTTCATCGGCTTTATGGGATATTTCACAATTACTCCCACCATAGTCTTTGATGCTGGTAAACAGCTAAGTATTGCAAAAAGGGTAAATAGATTCAACTTTGTATTTGTTGTGATAATTCCTATTGCAAGGAACGTTACAACTGCCGCCCACTGCACACTACATTTTATCCATTCCCTCTTTTTTAGATTGTTCCAGTATCCTATATCACCTTTATTCATTATAAGTCTAACTCCTTATTCTATCCTCTAGTGTTTATTTCTTATTGGAGATTTTTTCTTTTTATTTTGTGTATTCTGCGCTGCAGCTGGATTTTTCTGTGCATTACGTCCATCTCTTGCTCGTTTATTATTCCCCGAAGATTTTCCGTTATTCGCACGTTTTTTATTCACATGTCGTTTTTCATCTTTTTCATCAGTTGTACTTTTTTTCTTATTGCTTCCATAGCTTCCGCGCTTCCCTGCATTCCTATTACGATAATCTGTATTTTTAGGACGTATCAAACAATGCTTTTCAAATCCTACTAAATCTAATCGTTCTGCTATTGTTAAAGCCTCAAGAACCAAATCATAATTCTTCGGATTTCGATATTGAATGAGTGCTCGTTGCATCGCTTTTTCGTGCGGATTAGTAGGTACATAAACTGGCTTCATCGTTCTTGGATCTACACCTGTGTAA
>JAWXVA010000186.1:0-3457 GCA_044425815.1 Eubacteriales bacterium | reverse complement strand
TGAGTAAAGATTTAGGGGGGGTGGAATATGAAGAAAGTAATGACTGTAATTTTTTTTGGAATAGGATTAAGTGTTTTTTTATATGGCTTTAATGTTATTTTTAAACCTTTATTGTATCCTTCCAATCCAGAGTACTTATGCACTAGTTTCTATGATATACCTACGGATACGTTGGAAACGGTATTCATAGGTAGTAGTCATACTCAATGTAGCATTATACCTATGGAACTATATAAAAATCAAGGGATTAGCTCAACTAATTTAGCTACACCAGGTCAGTCAGTAGCAGTATCATATTACTGGATTATTGAAGCATATAAACATCATTCAGATACATTGCAAACAATTGTTTTGAACACTTCAATGCTTAGAGCAGGTGCATATACGCTGGAAGAAGAGTATTATAAGTATGCAATTATGAATATGAAGGGCATTAATAAGCAGAATATTATCAAGATATATGCAGACAATTTGGATGCGTTTGTAGAGAATAACTCGAATATATTTGGATATCATTACGGGTGGAAAATTATTAAAAAATATAATTTTTTTGAGTTTGATTTTGATAGCTATACAAATTTACGAGGGTATTGTTATAACAAAACTGACCTGATAACTAGTAATAAGTATACTGAGTTGTATATTCCAAATTATCAATTGATGAATAGTTCTAATGAAAATGAGTTGACAGAAGAAATACTATCTAATGGCGCTCTGGAGTATTTGAATATGATTGTAGAGTTTTGTGAAAATAACAAATTGGAACTTATTCTTACTCAAACCCCAGTAGAGTACTGGACTGATGATTTGCATACAGCAATTCAAGAGATTGCTCTAGAAAACGATATTGATTTTTTGGATTTTAACTACTATCCGCTGATAGATGATATTGAGTTATGCGTTGCAATTGACCAAATGGATACTGGTCATTTAAATTATTATGGTGCCATTAAATTCACAGACTGGATGGGAGAGTATTTAATATCAGAATATGGAGCAACTGATATTAGAGAAAATCCTGACTACTCGTTTATGGAAGAGGAATGGGAAGTATACGTAAAAACGGTTATTAGTGCTAAGCTTGAAGAAATTACAGAGCTAGGAGAATACATTTCATATGTGAATGAAATAGGAAATAACTATAGTATTCTTATTACCGTTAAAGATGAAGCTGCTGGAGCGCTAACAAAAGATCAAAAAGATAGGTTTGCAGAAATTGGGTTAGAACAACTTTCAGAGTTAGAATATAGAGAATCCTATATAGGTGTACTCGAAGGTGGAGCGACCATTTATGAGAATACGCAAGAATGGATCAATCGAGAAGAAGTAGAATCCGAAGAGGCTTTATACATAGAGTATGAAAGTGTTTTACCAGATGGAACTGAATATATATTACAAAGTGGAGGATATCAATATGGTAATGTTTCATCATGTATAATCGATGGGACTGAATATTCTCTTAATCAACGAGGTCTCAACATTGTTGTGTATGATAATGAACTAGGAGAAGTTGTAGATGTTGCTAACTTTGATACTTGTGTAGAATCTGAAAGAATTTCAGGAAATACAGAAGATGCATTGGAAAAGATGTTAGAAGATGGTATGGCTGTTGATGAACTAACTGGAGTGTATAAGGAATTATATTTATATAATGTAAGATGTCAAGATGAATATACAGTTAAAGAGTTGGATGTTGAAATTGGTGACACTGGAATGTATCAGTATTTAGAAACATTTTGGGGCGAAGAACAATATGTAATTATACTGTCAGTACAGGATGAGGCATCTGATTCATTAGACGAGGTTAGCCGAAAAGCATTTGAAAATTGGAATTTAGTTGAATTAAGTACTTTAGAATATAGGGACTCATATATAGCGATTGTTGATGGTGGTAACATATTAGTAGAAGAAAAGAACCATGAGGCAGATCCAATAAAGGAAAGTATACTGAATTCTTCTGTAACTAGTGGTGGCAATGAATCAGGGAATATTTCATCAATAAAGATTGATGGAGTTGAATATTCTCAAAATACACGAGGTGTCAACATAGTTATCTACAACAAAGAGACAGAGCTGGTGGTAGATTCTAGAACATTTGATACATATCAGTATACAGTCACAATCGAATAGGGGAAAGAACGATGTTAAAAGAAACATGGAATTATACATGGCCTGAATACTTTTGGAAGTTATTTTCCGAAGCGGACATGGCTTATAATGCTACGGCATTCTGGATTGTATTACCGATATTTTTAGGAATATATTTGCTACTACGTAACCAAACAGCGAAGCGAGTTTGGATTTTATTTGGCAGTATTATATTCTACATATGGAGTGGGCCAGCTGCACTTGCTATTGTGCTAGGAACTTCACTTATAATATATGGAATTACTAGAAGAATAGATGGCATCTATTCGAAGTATGATGTAGAGAAAGATGGATTGTCTCCAAAAGAGCAAGCCGTCTTATTTGCGTGTTATAAGAAAAAAACTTTGAAGTACGTGTGGTTGGCATTAGTGCTTATATTAGGGATTTGGATAGCTGTTAAAGTTGGGAAATTATTGGAATTCGATACAGTAGAGACATTTGTAGAAATGTTCTCTGGAACTGGAATTATTGTGCCATTAGGAATTTCTTACTATACCTTGTCATCAGTGGGATATCTCATGGATGTGTATTGGAGAAAGACGAAACCTGAGAAAAATATCTTGAATTTAATCTCAGCAATGATTTATTTCCCACACATTATGCAAGGGCCGATTAGCAAGTATCAGGATTTGATTTCACAGATGAAGAACCTACCAAGTGTTGAATATAATCGTGTGTGTTACGGGCTTCAGTTAATGGTATGGGGATATATCAAGAAAATGGTTATAGCGGATAGATTGGTACTGTATACGGCGACGGTATTTGCAACACCAAAGGATTTTGCAGGAGTGGAAGTGTTGATTGCAGTGATTCTCTGTACGATTCAATTATATGCAGATTTTAGTGGATGTATGGATATTGTGCGAGGGATTTCACAAGTACTTGGAATTGAATTAGCAGAGAACTTCAGGCAACCATTCTTTGCAAAGAGTGCGCAAGAATTCTGGGCAAGATGGCATATTACGCTCGGAACATGGACAAAGGATTATATTTACCTTCCTATTGCAATGAATCCGAAATTCATGAAGTGTACAAGGACTTTGAAGAAAAGTGGGAAGGCATGGTTATCATCTTTCTTGAAAGCATTTTGTCCACTGATTACTGTGTGGATATTCACAGGATTATGGCATGGAACGGGTATCGATTACCTTGCGTGGGGATTGTACTGGTGTACAATTATGACATTGTCCAAAGAGTTAGAGCCATTAGGAAAGAAAATGGTGGGAAAACTTAGAATAAACACAGAAGCTGTGTATTATAGGAAATGGATGTCTATACGAACCGTAATGTTCTTTGGAATTGGAAGGAT
>JAWXVA010000043.1:0-19638 GCA_044425815.1 Eubacteriales bacterium | reverse complement strand
TTACACTAAGTATTTATACAAGTCAATCTTTGTTTTCTCACAGATGCATACGTATGTCCTCATTCAACGGACTTTTGGTAATTTCATTCAAAAAGGTTGCATTTTCATGCAACCTTTTGTTCAATCTATACATCTTTTCAAAATGAATTTCTTCTATATATAATACTATTCTATATCTTTATCCTATCACATGCCCCATGTTGTACATCCCTGCTGATTGAGTCGCTAGGTATTTCGCTGCCTCTATCGCACCTTTACCAAAGACTGCTCTTGAATATGCTGTATGCTTAAATTCAATCACCTCATCTGCTCCTGCAAAGATCACATCATGTTCACCTACAATAGTACCACCTCGAACTGCTGAGATTCCAATTTCTTTTTTCGCTCTTTTTTCTCTCACTTGACTGCGGTCATATTGATACTCATATTCATTATCAAGTGCTTCATTGATGGAGTCCGCTAATGCTAATGCTGTTCCGCTTGGAGCATCTAATTTCTGGTTGTGATGCTTCTCAATCATCTCAATATCGAATCCTGCTGGTGCTAGAATTTTGGTTGCATCTTGTAATAACTTTAACAACATATTAATGCCTAGTGACATATTCGCAGATTTTAAAATTGCTACTTTCTCACTTGCTGCATCAACATTTGCTAATTGTTCATCTAATAATCCTGTCGTACAAAGCACCACTGGTACTTGCTTTGTTACACAATATTTTAGCAGTCCATCTACTGCCCCTGCATTTGAAAAATCTATAACCACATCTGCGTCTACATCACAAGCCGCAATATCTTCAAATACTGGAAACGGATTCACAATTCCCATATAGCTATCTACTCCTGCTACTAATTCCACATTTTCATCTACTTCTATTAGGCCTTTGATTACTTGCCCCATCTTCCCATTGCATCCATGCATTATAATCTTTGTCATCTGTTCATCCTTTACATTAAGCCAAACGCTTCTAATTCTTTCTTCATACCAATCGTATTTGCTTCTGATAGCTCTGTAAGTGGCATCCTTAGATTACCCACTTCTAATCCCATAAGATTCATCGCTTTCTTAACAGGTATTGGATTTACTTCGCAGAATAATTTATCTACCAACGGTATTGCATTCAATTGTAATTCACAACTTTTCTTCACATCGCCTGCCAAATAAGTTGCACAAATATCATGTGTATATTGTGGTGCTACATTTGCTAATACAGAGATAACTCCTTTAGCTCCTAGTGACATAAGCGGTACGATCTGATCATCATTGCCCGAGTATAAATCAATGCTATCACCACATAGATGCATAATTTTTGCCACTTGCGAGATATTCCCTGAAGCTTCTTTAATTGCCACAATATTTTCTACTTCTTTCGCTAATCTAGCTACCGTCGCAGGTTCAATGTTACAGCCTGTTCTACTTGCTACGCTATATAATACAATCGGTATGCCTTTAACAGACTCAGCAATTGCCTTATAATGCTGAAACAATCCTTCTTGTGTAGCCTTATTATAATATGGTGTTACGATAAGTAATCCATCAACGCCACATTCTACTGCATCTACTGATAGCTCAATAGCGGTAGCAGTGCTATTTGATCCTGTGCCTGCTATCACCGGAACTCTTCCTGCTGTATATTCTACACACGCTTTGATTACATCTTTGTGCTCTTGCTCTGTAAGTGTCGATGACTCTCCTGTTGTCCCACATATAATAATACTATCTATGCCATTATCAATCTGGAAGTTCACCAACTCCTTTAATTTTGGATAATTTACACTTTCATCTTCATTAAATGGTGTAACGATTGCTACTCCTGCTCCTGTAAAAATTGACATGTTGCTCCTCCTTAGTGTCGTAATTGATATTCACTATAATTACTGCAATCTTAGCATTTATTAGAATTTGTGTCAATGAAACTATATAAGGAAACCTTAACATCTATTATTCTTTTACTCTTCAATACACTCTAATTTTCCAACAGACACTTCATAAGCGATTCTTTTTTCCGATTCTGTTTCTGAAGTTCTTTTTACATATTCTCTACTTTGAATTCTTCCTAATACTTGCACATGCTCGCCCACTTCGAAACTTGATGCAAATCTAGCATTTCTTCCCCAACAAATACAAGGTATGTAATCCGATTTTCCGTAAGGTCGATTAACCGCTAATAATAAGTCTGCAATTTCTCTTCCTAAAGGAGTTTTTCGGTAAACTGGAGCCTTACAGATGTAACCATCTAGATGAATCACATTACTTTTCGCCCCGTCTAATTCCTCCTCCACAAATAAAATCTCTCGAACAAATACAGAAAGCACCAAGCGATTTTTCTCATCTTCATGTTTGTTGTAAGAACGAAATTGACCACTCGCCTCTATGTACTCCCCACGAAAATCCTGTGTAATGTCTATTAGCCGTTCCGACACCATAAGCGGTATGATATCATCAGAATTGCTAAGACGCTTCACTAGGATTTCCACCATATAAAATCCTTCTCCAAAGACCTCGTGGCTGAATAGGAATTCCGAAGCAATTTCCCCCATAATAGTTACTTGATTGTTTTCAATAATTTTGTCTGACATAATAGTAATTCTCCCTTCTCTCTTTACGCATATCCTTCGATATAATTTTTCATATCGATTTTTCGTCTTTATAAGTCTATGAGCAACTTTTCTCATACAGAACAAAAACCGTACGACAAATTTTTACAGGATCTCGCGTGTATTTGCTTACATTTACGCAATTTTAAGATTTTTTATCTTGTCAATTTATTTCATTGTGCTATAATAGAAAAGTTGTATACAAAAGACACATATTAATAAGTAAATTCAGAATAAATAAGAGGTATGATATGAAATCAAAACGTACGGACGTTAGAAACATTGCAATCATCGCTCATGTTGACCATGGTAAAACTACATTGGTAGATGAGTTATTAAAACAAAGTGGTACATTTCGTGCTAATCAAGAAGTGCAAGAACGTGTGATGGACTCCAATGACATCGAAAAAGAACGTGGTATTACAATTCTTTCAAAGAACACTGCTATCACATACAAAGACACAAAAATTAATATTATTGACACACCAGGTCACGCAGATTTCGGTGGTGAAGTAGAGCGTGTACTCAAAATGGTAAATGGTGTAGTACTTGTGGTTGATGCATATGAAGGTGCTATGCCACAAACTAAATTTGTATTGAGAAAAGCTTTAGAATTAGACTTACCTGTTATCGTTTGTATCAATAAGATAGACAGACCAGAAGGCCGTCCCGTCGAAGTAATCGATGAAATTTTAGAACTTTTCATGGATCTTGATGCATCTGATGAGCAATTGGACTGTCCTTTCGTATATGCGTCTGCAAAAAGTGGGTATGCTATGTTAGAATTGGATGATCCTGCCGAAAATATGATTCCTTTATTCGACACTATCCTAGATTATATTCCTGCTCCAGAAGGTGATATAGACGCACCTACTCAAGTATTAATCAGTACAATTGACTACAATGAGTATGTAGGTCGTATCGGAGTTGGTAAAGTAGATAATGGTAAGATTCGTGTAAATCAAGAAATGGTTGTTGTGAATCACCATGAACCTGATAAACAAAAGAAAGTTAAAATCAATAAATTATATGAATTTGTTGGATTAAATAAAGTAGAAGTTCAAGAAGCGACTGTAGGTGCTATTGTTGCTATTTCTGGTATTGCCGACATCGCTATTGGAGATACTGTTTGTTCTCCTGAAAACCCAGAATCTATTGAATTCCAAAAAATTTCCGAGCCAACTATCGCTATGCAATTTATTGTAAATGACAGCCCATTTGCTGGACTCGAAGGGAAATTTGTAACTTCCCGTCATCTACGTGAACGTTTACTTCGTGAGCTTAACACTGATGTCAGCCTAAGAGTTGAAGAAACTGAAGCGGCTGATAGTTTCAAAGTTTCTGGTCGTGGTGAACTTCACCTTTCCGTTTTAATTGAAAATATGCGCCGTGAAGGATTCGAATTCGCTGTAAGTAAAGCCGAAGTACTTTATCACTATGATGAAAATGGTGCAATGTTAGAGCCAATTGAAACTGCTCAAGTTGATGTTCCAGATGAATTTTCTGGTGCTGTTATCGAAAAATTAAGCATGCGAAAAGGAGAACTTCGCAACATGTCTCCATCAAACGGTGGATACACAAGACTTGAATTCTCTATTCCAGCTCGTGGACTCATCGGATACCGAGGTGAATTTATGACTGATACCAAAGGAAACGGTATCTTAAACACTTCTTTCGATGGATATGAGCCATACCGTGGAGATATTCAATATCGCCAGCAAGGATCTTTAATCGCATTTGAAACTGGGTCTGCTGTAACATACGGTTTATTCAATGCTCAAACTCGTGGTCTTTTATTTATCGGAGCAGGTACGAAAGTATACTCTGGTATGATAATCGGGAAAAATGGAAAAGCTGAAGATATTGAAATCAATATTTGTAAGACAAAGCAACTTACTAATACTCGTTCTTCTGGTGCTGATGATGCATTGAAATTATCTACACCTAAAACACTTAGCTTAGAAGAATCACTTGACTACATTGATACAGACGAATTATTAGAAGTAACTCCTAGTTCATTGAGAATTCGCAAGAAAATCTTAGATGCGAATATGAGAAAGCGTAGTAAAAAATAAATAAGTAAACACTGAACTAAACCCCTATCTACTTAGCATCATTTCATACGAACCCGCGCTAAGTAGATAGGGTTTTTAGTTGTTTTTTATATTTTACGAGCAGATACGTTTCATTGCTTCGTAATAGATTTCTTTGCCTTTTAATAGGTCTTTTAAGTAAATATATTCATTGGGTTGATGTTCGGTACATTCTCTTCCTGGGAATGTTGGACCAAAGGCAACGATGTGTTCCATCGATCGGGCATAAGTTCCTCCACCCATAATAAGCGGCTCTGTTTCCTCTTCTGTCACTTCACGGTACACGCTCATCAATGTCTGCACGAATTCCCCATCTTTATCCATATATACCGATTCGCACCAATCGGTTAATTCTGCTTTTACCCCATATGGTTCTACTATGTTTTTTACACTGGTCATTAAAAGTTCTGGTGTGCAGCTGACTGCACAACGTATATCTAATGTTACAACTACTTGATGATCCCGTATCTCTATTAATCCTGGATTTACAGTTGTTCCACCGCTTTGTTCATCTGTAAAATCACACCCAAGACCCACTCCATCTGTGTGCATTCCAATACAAGTGCTATAGAATTTTGCAAATGGTATCACTTCTTTATCATCTTCTGAACATATCATAAAAACCGCATTGCCAATTGCATTTTCTCCAAGCCAGGGCATACTACCATGCGCCGATTTTCCCGTTGCTTCCACGGTATATTCTTTCCCATTTTTCATGTATGACAACGTACAAGCGTCTGGCACCATATTAACAGCCATTCCACCATCTGCATTAACAAGACCTGAATCTTCTAATTTCATAGAAAGTTCTATCTCTGCAATTCCTTTTTCCAAGTATACTACCGGAAAGTCCGCATCGGGTGTAAATCCCATGGTTGGTAATTCCTCATATTCCTTATATAATCTCAAGTCTTCTTCATCTCCTGTTTCCTCAGAAGTACCAAAGATAATACGAATTCTTTTATTAAGTAAAACCTTATTGTCCAACAATTCTTTCATTGCATGTATGACTGCAACAGCTGGACCCTTATCATCAATCACACCACGACCAAATAATTTTCCATCAACAACTGTGACATCATAAGGATTCGTAGTCCACCCTTCGCCTGCTGGAACGACATCTAGATGTACTAGCACACCAAATATTTCTTCCCCTTGACCTATCTCTGCATAACCGCAAGCGTTACCACATTGTTTTGTTTTGAATCCATAAGATTTGCATAAATCAAGTACATATTCAAGTGCTTCATAAGGCCCTTCTCCAAATGGATATTCTCCGCTTGCTTCCCCACTAACACTTTTGATAGATACTAATTTTCGCAAATGTTCAATTATAATATTCGTCTGTTTATCCATATCAGTTCTACCTTAATCTATTGAAAATGGGACGTATGGCTCTTTCAAGCCGAAATACGAAGGTCCAAAACATTCCAATCCCTTTTCTGTTTTCCATACATCTGGGGCAGGCATCGCTACAAGTGTCATTTCAGTTCCCACTTTATAATTCGGTGTTGTAAGCGGTGTTCCATCTTTGTCCAACATGCAAATCATATCTGGAATTGTGATATTTTTCACTCCATCATAATATCCTACCATATTTTCATTTTTAAATCCTATACGATAGTTATGACCTTCATATTCTTTTCTTCCATCTAAATGAATATCGCCCACATTAAATCCGCCCACACATTCCCAAGGTATCTCTGTAATAACACCGCGAAACAACACTTTTCCACCAAATTGCTGCGCTACATTCGTCGCTACATCCATACCAGCTTCTTGGCATTCACGAATATATTTTCCAATACTCATTACATGGCTAATTGCATTCGGTATTAATGTTTCTTTTGCTACTTTACCTGTGATTGGATGATCCACTACGCCTACCATATCATTACTTGCTGCTGAAATAGCTCTCACTATACTCTCTGCCCGAAAATCATCTACTACATCGTCTAAAATTATTGCATCCCCAAATTGTGTAACTACTGCCATTGGATTGATTTTTACTCCACTTAAATAATAAGTCGAATGTTGTAGTTCAGGTACACAACGTCCTACAGGATCCCCATCAACAAGTGGTAAATCTAACTGCATCGCTATATGGATTGCTTCTGCTAAATTGGCAGCTCCAAGTTCTGTAGAACATACTCCAGAAAATTTTTTTCCTAGAAATTCTTCTAACTTTTTAAATCCTAATAAGGATGGCAAGCATTCCAATTGTGGTAATCCTGCATATTCCTCTGGCATAACGCCTGCACTATCATCACCTTCTGGTGCTCCGCATCCATAAGGTGTTGCGACCATTACATCATCTGCTAGTTCATCTAAAGTAATTAATGATACTTTATTTCCATTTTCAAAATCTTCTTTTAGTATCCCCAAACTTTCTTGCATACTGCCACCACCACCAGTAGCAAGCATGGTACATCCCACTAAAATATCCAGTACTTCTTGGTCTGTTAAGACTCTCATTATTTTCACCATTACCCTTTCCTATTCAAACTCATATGATTCTACTACACAGTTTCTCCTCGGTAGACAGTATTTTCATTGTCATAGTCAATTTTATCTACTGCAACTCCATTTCCTCGTGAAGGAGAAGGCATAATACGTTCTAATATCAAATATAAAACTAAACCGATGATAATTCCATAATACTCTACGTACATGATGTATGAAACTACTGCTCCAACAACCCATGCAATAACACCTGCCCAGTTAAATCCTTTTACCGCATGCCAGTTTTCAATTTTACCTCTACCTATAATCCAATAATCCGCTATTAGAATTCCTCCTACTGGACAAGCAATACACGCCATCATACTGAGAACACCCTCTACATGATCCAATACTCCCGCAGCGCCTAAAATAGTACCTATTAGCCCAACTGCTGCTGTTACTTCTCTCCTTCTATTATCTGGAAGATTAAATACCATCGTTCCTGATAATGCCCCTGTATAAGCGTTCAAAGAGTTAGTTGTCCAAGTAGCCAATACCATCGCAGTAACCCCTAACACTGGAATTCCTACATTAATCAAAACCATACTAATATCATATTCATTCGCAATTTTAGTCATAATAACACCTAAAACTAATGTGATAATTCCCATTGGTAAAACACCCCAAAAAGTAGATTTACACACATCTTTTCTTGTTTTTTGATATCTTGTAAAGTCACTCGATGCGATAACACCTATTGCATAAAAGTTAAAAGATAGACCAACACCTTCTACAAAACTCATTGTTGCTTCCACGGAAGCATTCAATTCTTGTAATCCATATTGTGTGATTGCTAGATATGTACCAAGTGACATAATTACCATTAATAATGGAATAGCAAGTTTATCTAATTTCTCAATTGCCTTCATTCCAAATACTGCTGTTGAAAGCATGATTACTCCCCAGATACAACTACTTAAAGCGACTGGTATATACACACCTGTCATATCTGCCACTACGTTTGTAAATGCTTCACCACAAACTGCATTATTAATTCCAAACCATCCAATTAAATTCAACACAAATACGGTAGACACAATGTAGCGTGCCCCTTTTACACCCATTGCTGATTGACAAGTCGTACAAGTGGCAACACCTAAGTCACTTCCTTGCATTCCTAATATCGCCATAACGATTACAACAATAACATACCCCAAACTTCCAGATACAATAGCTGAAGTCACTGACATAGATTCTGCTAGAATTGCTCCTAACAAAAAGGATGGTACACAGACACAACATCCTGCCTGCACAAATGCCATTGATTGCCAACTCATTCTCTCGTCCATACGAAGTGGACGCAGTGCATCTACCTCTGCATTACTTTCATTACTACTTGCTCCCATTTTCTTTTCCTCCTCATTCTTGTTATATGTTTATATATTTATCCCATATTCACGCATTACCGCTTCTATGGTAAGTATTACTATACTCCTCGCTACTACACTCTTTCTAACGGAAATGTCATACAATGCGGTCCTCCACCTGCTTTCAATATTTCCGTAATATCTAATTCAATCACCGTCATTCCGTTATTTCTTAATGCTTCATTTACGCTTACATTCTTCTTGAGTGATAACACTCTATGATTTCCTAACGGCTGCAAGTTACACCCATGAGCAAAGATACTTTCTTCTTCCACCTCTATAATATCAATTTTTAGTGTTTGTAAGATTGCTATAAATTCTTCGGGTAGTCCTTCTTTATATGCCACTGCTAAATGTTCATCCACCAAATTAAAACACATATCAAGATGTAAATATTTTGCCTTTAATGGCACTGCAATAATTTCATACCCTAACGGTTCTAATTGTTCTTTCAACTCCGGAATTGCTGCCTCATTTGTTCGATCTGCCATTCCTACTGCTATTACTTTCTCTCGAAGGTACGCAAAATCTCCTCCTTCGAATATTCCATCTTCACAAACAGCGATTCTTGGGATTCCTAAGTCTTTCATCTTCGTTTCATAATCTATATGCTCCTTTTCTCGCATATCTAATTTGAATTGCCCCAGTATATATCCTTCTTTAATACATCCTCCAAAATCTCTTGCAAATACTGCGTTTGGTCTTTCTTCATCTGCTTCTAAAAATTCTACTTCCACACCATTTTTCCTATAGGCTTCTACAAAAGCTTCATGCTCCCGAAGCATTTTCTCTATATCTAGCGTTGTATCTTTCCACTTTTTTGCTATCTCATTGATTGGTGCAGGTTTTAAATACTCTGGTCTAGAAACTAGTACCCGCTTTAAAACTCCCGTTCCATTTTTGACATACATCACGTTTACCCTCCTTCTATTTCAGAGAATCGCCATCTGATAAACTTGGCAGTAATTCCTCAAAACTCATTTCTTTATTAACTAAATATGTAGGTGCTTTTTGTTCCTCTAACACCTCTACTATTTGCATTATTACCTTTTCTCTACACTCAATAATCGCTTCTTCGGAATAATAAGCGACATGTGGCGACATAATTACTTGATCCATTCCGAACAAAGGCGATTGTTCCCCTCCTTCATCTTCTATAACATCAATTCCAACACTCTGAATAGTTCCATCAATAATTTTATCTTTCAACGCTATCTCATCAATTACCCCTCCACGTCCTGTTGCTACTAAAATCATATCTGGTTTCGCATGTTTTAAAACCTTCGCATCTATCAAATGTTTTGTATTTTCTAACAGTGGAATATGTACTGACAAATAATCACTTTCCTCAAACAACGCTTCTAGCGTTCCTACTCTTCTCACTCCATATTGTTCAAAAACCTCATCTAGAACATTTAAGTCATATGCAACAAACTCCACTCCAAACGGTCTCATAAGTTCTACTATTTTTCTAGAAATATTGCCAAATGCAGCAAGTCCATATACTTTCTTGCTTATCCTGCGAATCTTCCCAGCACTATGTGGATTCCATTCCCCATTTTTCACATTTCTATCAAACGCATATAATTTTCTCGCGCATGCTAACATCATGGACACTGTGTGAATCGCCACTTCTTCTACACAGTAATCAGGCACATTTCCAACATATACCTTGTGTTTTGTTGCAGCTTCCAAATCGATGTTATTTACCCCTATACACTGTGTCATTAGGACTTTACACTTCTTCAATCTCGAAAAAAAATACTCATTCGCTTGTAAGTATACAATAACAACTGCGTCTGCATCTTCTGCTTCCGAATAAAGCTCTTCGTCATCTTCACTCGTAATCCTCACTACTTGGTAATCCTCTAATCCTCTTTGCTTCAGATATGCTAATTCAACGTCATTGTCAATTCCTTCTGTATTACACAATACAATTTTTTTCATATCATATTCTCAACTTCCATATTTTTATGCGCAAAAGGCAAAGGAGACACCTTTGCCTTTTATGTTTTTCCATATTGATTATACACTAATCTTTCTTGATTAGTTGTACTTTATCACTTTATCACATTAATGTCAATCCGTTTTATCTATTTTTAATCATGTTCATACTTATTGCTTGCTTTTATTTTCTTGCCGAGGAAAGTAAGTATTGACATGTATTCTTGAATACGCTTAGAATAAATTATAAATTATTATAAGTGGGTGATATTTAAACATGAATAAAGATAATAGAGAAATTACTATATTGAAAGAAATCCAGGCTTTACAGATGCCTGCTGGCGCAATTTATTTGAGTCAAAAACTACAAATTCCCCAAGGCAGTTTGGGACGTATTTTAACAAGTCTTGAGGCCTCTGGACTTCTTATAAAAGAACAGAATAAAGGTCGCATACTCACAGAGAAAGGCGAGCAATATTTAATAGATTACACCTATCGCATGAACCAATTAAATAATGCAGAAACTTTGATTAATATCGTCGAGGATATTACCAAGGAACGATTGATTGAGATTGTTGAAATGAGAATACTTCTTGAATGCACCGCTATAGAAACTGCCTGCCGCTCTATTACCGATGAACAACTTATAATACTGGAAGATATTTTATTGGATAATAGTTACGAAGTACGAAAGGGATTACTTGGTGAAGCTACTGATCTTCAGCTCCACCTTACTCTAGCTAAATTTTCTGGTAACGTAACACTCTACCAGATACTACGCCTTCTTCTTACTCAAAACAATTCTTTTTCTCGATTAACTGATACAAGGAATCCCGAATTAGAAAGTTCTGTAACTCAACACGAAGAAATCTTAAAACAGCTCCGAAAAAGGGATGCTACTGCAGCTTGTGCTGCAATGAAAAGACATCTAGAGCAATTACTATTAGAAATAAATATAGCTTATCATGAGTCATGATTTTATTGAGTCCCAAAAGTGATTATTCTGTGAAACCTCTTGATTCCTTGTAAATTTTAAGTTAATTTTATGTAAGATATTCATTTCACTAAATTTTACATAATCAGGAGGAAATTTTTATGTCAATACAAACTACATTCAAACGATATGAATTAAAATATTTGCTCACTGTTTCTCAATATCAAAAACTCTGTTCTCTAATGGAGGAATACATGACGCTTGATGAATTCGGAAAGAATACCATCAACAACATTTATTTTGACACTCCCGATTACTTACTGATTCGACGTTCATTGGAGAAACCTTGCTACAAAGAGAAACTTCGTGTACGAACCTATGGAACCTACTCGGAAGAAAAAACGGCATTTGTTGAGATGAAAAAGAAATACCATGGGGTTGTTTATAAAAGACGGCTACCTCTCTCCCAACAAGAAGCATTTGATTTTCTACTAAAAGATTGTCCACTTCAGCACGAAACACAGATTACCAAAGAACTTACATACTTCATGCATTATTATCATGATTTACAACCTGCTGTTGCACTATTTTACGAACGTGAGGCGTTCTATGGCTCTATCGACCATGATTTCCGTATGACGTTTGATCATAATATTCGCATTAATTTGAATTCCGCTTCATTTCATGAGGATGATTCTAGCAAACTTGTTATTCCTAAAGATTCCATTCTCCTTGAAGTAAAGACAAGTCGAGGGCTTCCTTCTTGGCTATTATCTTTCTTTAGTTCAGAACACATTTACAAAACATCTTTTTCAAAATATGGAACTGCTTACAAGAAATATATTTTACCACAGCAGCAAGGAGGAAAATCATATGTCGCTTAATACAATGTTTGAAAGTATCTTAGATTCTTCTACTACCACTACTAGCAGTATTCCTGTTAGCTCATTTTTCTTATGTACAATAATTTCATTATTACTAGGAGTCTTTATATCCTTTCTATACACTTATAAAACAAAACACACTAAAAGTTTTGTTTTAACACTAGCAATTTTACCTGCTGTTGTCTCTATGGTAATCATGATGGTAAATGGAAGTATCGGCACTGGAGTTGCAGTAGCAGGGGCATTTAGTCTAATACGCTTTCGTTCTGTTCCAGGTACAGCCAAAGAAATCGGTGCTATTTTCCTTGCAATGGGCGCAGGATTAGCTGTTGGGATTGGATATGTAGCTTTTGCTATTTTATTCGTACTAATCGTTAGCCTAATGAACTTGTTACTTACACTCAGCTCTTTTGGTGACACAAAGAAAGAAGCGCGTACACTCACCATTACTATTCCTGAAGATTTAGACTATACCTCTATATTTGAAGATTTATTCTCCCAATATACTACCTCCAATACGCTCAATCGAGTACGCACTACAAATATGGGTAGTTTATTTAAATTAACATATGATATTGAATTAATTGACGAAAAGTCTGAGAAAAAATTTATTGATGACTTAAGATGTCGTAATGGTAATCTTGAAATAATTATGGCCAAACAATCTACAGTAGGTAACGAATTATAGTATTAAATGTACTTTAAGTAAACAAAAAAACAGGCTATGCCTGTTTTTTATTTACCCTTTATTTTCCACTTCCCTTGCATAAATCTTCCAAGACCTAAAAGTCCTGTTGCCATCCAAGTAAGACCTGTTGCAATCCAGATTCCCCATGCTCCTACGGCACCTATGCTTGTAATTGGTTTTGCCAGACAAATTCTTCCTAACATCTCCATTACTCCATTCATAAATGCAAACGCAGTATCTCCAAGTCCATTTAGTGTACCCCGTGTCACATAAATAAGCCCTAAGAATATATAGAAACAACTCGTGATTTTCAAAGCACTTGCTCCTAATTCTATTACTTCTGGATCCGACACAAAACCTGATACAATCACCGCTCCTCCAAAGAAGATGATAGGTGTTACGCACATAGTATATACTGCCATAATTAGACTACCACACTTAAATCCGGCCTTTACACGGCCTTCCTCTCCTGCACCTATATTCTGTCCGCTATACGCTTGTAAAGCCGTTGTAAGGGTCTGAAATGGTTGTACCATAACAGTTTCCACTTTGCTTGTCACTGTATATACTGCAACAATTACCGCTCCATATCCGTTAATAATAATTTGAAGTGCGATACAAGAAACTGCTATCATACTAAATTGAACGCCTACTGGAATACCAGTTTTAACACATTTCATAATAATCCAACGGTCTATCTGCAATTCTTCTCTCTTAATTGCAAAATAAGGATTTTTCTTTATTGCATATATACCAAGACAAATTCCAGCTAAGAATTGTGAAGTCGCTGTCGCTATTCCTGCTCCTAACACCCCTAAGTCAAAATTTATTATTAATACTAAATCCAGTATTATATTCGTAACAGAAGCAAATATCAAGAACTTTAATGGAGTCTTCGAATCCCCAAGCGCACGAATCATCTCTGCTAATGTATTGTACAATGCGATTCCTATAATCCCGATACATACACTCTTCATATATAGGATTGAATCTCCTAATATCTCATCTGGTGTTCCCATTAATTTCAAACATGGTTCAGCAAATAAAAAGCCTACTAAGCTCATAAGCGTGGCAATAGCTAATGCTAGTACTGCTCCATTAATTATACTTTTCTTAACATGATTATCATCTTGTGCCCCAAAAAACTGTGCAATCACAATTCCAATTCCTCCAGACATCCCTATGCAAAATGATAAGAAGAAAAACTGTATCGCACTTACCGCACCTACTGCCGCCAAACCATTGGTTCCCACATATTTACCAACAATAACTGAATCCGCTATATTATATAATTGCTGAAAAAGATTTCCCATTAAAATTGGTATTGAAAATCTTATTAATATCTTTAATATATTTCCCTCTGTCATTCGTGTTACTTTTGTTTTCATTCTAATTCACCTTTAATCTTTCAAAGCAACGTATCCCCATTGCCAAGAATTGTAATTTTCTATAAGTCTAGTCTAGTATGCAATTATTATAGTCATGCGTCAAGTAGTTTCCTTCTTTATTTCTATTATTTCCATTTTCTTTATAATTATATTTTTTGGCTTGTTCAAAGTGAGCAAAACTGGCATTTACCGCTAGACCACTTTAATGTTATTATAGTTTAAGATTTATAAAGGAGTTTAATGTGTATGACAAAAAAATTAGCTATTATCAACGATTTATCAGGATTGGGACGTTGCTCTCTTACCGCAGCTATTTCTGTAACATCCTCTATGGGTGTACAAGCTTGTCCGCTTCCTACTGCCATTTTAAGTGCTCAAACAGGATTCCCACATTATAAATGCTATGATTTCACTCAACAGATGACAGAAATTCATTCAGAGTGGAAATCTCTTGGCGTTCACTTTGATGGCATTTATTCAGGTTTTGTTTCTAATGAAGCACAAATAGATAATATTCTGGATTTCATCCGCGATTTTCGGACTGAAAATACCTTCCTACTTGTTGACCCTGTTATGGGTGATGACGGAAATACTTATGATATGTTTACGCCTTCCTTACTGGAGAAAATGACCAAACTTAGTCAAACAGCTGATATTATCACACCAAACTTCACTGAATTATGCCTATTAACTAGCCATAATTACTCTGATCTTGTACAAATAAAATCCGTACACGAATTATTAGAAACCATTCATTCTATCGGTAAAAATTTTTGCCAAACTGGTCCAACTGAAATGGTTGTTACAGGTATACACTATGTAGACGAAACTGGTGTTACTAGAGTAGGTAATTCTTATATTAATGCAAATGAGGCATTTCACACTTCACATTTGCACATCGGAGGCAGTTATTCTGGCACTGGTGATTTATTTGCATCCTGCCTTGCTGCAGGGATGGCAAAAGGGATGCCACTTGCACAAATTATGAAAATAGCTGGTGATTTTCTGCAAACAGCTATTCAGGATTCCTTTGCAAATAACGTTCCTTTTATTGAAGGTGTTAATTTCGAAAAATTTCTATACTTATTAAAATAGGTAGCATAAGCTACCTATTTTCTCTTCTACAATACTTTCTATATACTTTCTATATACTTTCTATATACTTTCTATATACTTTCTATATACGTCCTCAATTTTTTTATTTCTTTTTTCTTCCCTAGCTTTTCTAATACATTGGCTTCTATTTGACGGATACGCTCACGCGTAACACTGTATTCTTTACCTACTTCTTCTAATGTCCATATCTTTCCATCTATAAATCCAAATCTCAAACGTAAAATACGCTGTTCTCTTTCAGGCAGAGCATCTAAGATTTGATCCATTTTTTCCTCAAGCAAAAGCACTTCTACAAGTTGATATTGATTCTTCGATTGTTCATCGGCAACGAAATCCATTATTCTTTTTTCTTCGTTTTCTCCTACTGGTGTATCTAGTGAAATCACATCTCCTACATAAGAATTAATTTCTTTTACTTTATCTATCGTCAATCCGCTGAGTATTGACATACACTCAACAGTAGGTTCTTCCCCATGCTGAAGTAAATACTCTCGACTAATCCTATTTACCCGGTTCATCTGTTCTTTCATGTATACAGGTATTCTAATTGTTTTCCCAGAATCCATGATAAATCTTGAGATTGCTTGCTTGATCCACCAAGTCGCATAGGTACTGAATTTATAACCTCTTGTATAATCAAATTTCTCCACCGCTCTCATTAGTCCTATATTGCCTTCTTGTATTAAATCCAACAGTGGCAATTTACAGTGAAGTGCATATTTCTTTGCTATACTTGCAACCAAGCGCAAGTTCGCGTTAATCATATGTTCTCTTGCTTTGTCATCTCCCTCAGTTATGCGTTTTGCTAGCATCACCTCGTCTTCTGCTGAAAGTAATGATATCCCTCCAATCTGGTTCAAGTACAATTCCACTGAATTTTCAACCTGCAATATGGGATGTTGTATACTGCATTCATACATTTCTGTTTCATACCACCTTACTATTAATATACATACAGTATTTTCCATTTTCAGTATTTTAATTCATAAAACATAATATTAGTTCTTATGTACCTTGCAAAGTTCTATAAATTCCTTCGTACTTTGCGACAAAAATTTATTTTTATGGTGAATCACTGAAAATTTCCTATTTAATGAAATATCTTTCAGGTAAAATGTAGAAACCATTCCACTTTCTACACTTTCTTTCACCATCAAATATGGTAGCATTGATAATCCAAATCCATTTGCTACACCTTTAATAATTGCTTGCGTACTAGTGCTCTGCCACATACGATTTATTCTGAGCGAATAGGTATCAACTAATCCATCAAATATTTCACGCCCCGCACTTCCTAATTCTCTCAATAGAAAGTCTTCGTTTTGTAATTCCCAAATATCTATCTGACTTTTATTTGCTAAAGGATGATTCAGCGGAGCTATAAATACCAATGTATCATCCATAAAATCGATTGTATTAATATAATTACTGTGAACGCTCCCCTCAATCAACCCTATATCAATGCTATTATCTAATATTTTTTCCTCTATGATTTCTGAATTCTGTATTATCACATTAACTTTTAGTTTTGGGTGTTTCTCATTAATACACTTAACCAAATCACATAAAATACTATTTGCTATGCTAATGCTTGACCCTATCCTGAGTGTACCTAATGCATCCCCATCTATAATGTTATGTTCCATTTCTTCATATAGAGAAATAATATGCTGTGCGTATTGAAGAAATTGTTGTCCTGTATCGGTAATGTGTAGTCGATTTGAAATTCGATCAAAGAATTTCACTCCATAATTTCCTTCTAGCTCAGAAATCGCCAAACTGATTGCTGGTTGTGCAATATATAGCTTCTTACCAGCAGCTGTTAACGTTCCTGTTTCACATACTGCAACATATATTCTTAAATGTCGTAACGTCATAACGCTCTTCCTCCTCAATCATTTATTTCATTCGTATTCCCTAATTCATTATATATAATATTTTCATTATAGTATATATAATATTATATTATTTTACATATATATTTTCAATAGTTATAATTAGTGTCGGAGGTATCAATATGAACAAAAAACAAAATAGATATTTAAAAGTCTTCACGACAATGTTTTACTTAAGTGCATTTACATTTGGAGGTGGTTATGTAATTATATCGCTCATGCATGCAAAATTTGTAGAGGAACTCGAATGGTTAGACGAGGATGAAATGCTTAATCTTGCTGCCATCGCTCAATCTACTCCTGGCGCAGTGGCTGTAAATGCAGCTATTCTAGTAGGCTATAAAGTCGCTGGTATTTTCGGTGCCCTTATTTCTATTATAGGAACCGTCCTACCACCTTTAATTATCATTTCTACCATTTCATTTTTTTATGATGCTTTCAGAACAAATCTAATCGTAAGTGCTGTATTAAAAGGAATGCAAGCTGGTGTTGCTGCAGTAATTTTTGATGTTGTTATGAATTTAAGCGGTAATATTTTCAAGAATAAAGAATATTTATCTGTCATTGTTATGATATTAGCATTTGTCGCAACTTACTTCTATGGAGTGAATGTCATCTATATCATTTTATGTTGTGCTACAATTGGCATTGTTACTGCGTGGATAGGTCTAAGAAAGGAGCTAAAGTAGATGATTTATTTTGATTTATTTATAAGTTTCTTACAGATAGGAATGTTTAGCTTTGGCGGTGGCATGGCTGCTATGCCTCTGATTCAAGCACAAGTAGTAGATAAACATGGGTGGTTAACACTAACAGAATTTACAGATTTGATTACTATAGCAGAAATGACTCCTGGTCCTATCGCCGTTAATTCCGCCACCTTCGTAGGGATACAAGTTGCGGGATTTGGTGGTGCACTCATTGCCACTTTAGGTTGTGTTCTTCCGTCATGCATTATCGTTCTTACCTTAGCTTGGCTTTACACAAAATATAAGGAAATGTTTATCTTACAAGGTGCTTTAAGCGGATTACGCCCTGCTGTTGTTTCCTTAATCGCATCTGCTGGTGTCACAATACTAGTCCTTGCACTCTTCGGTGAAGAAGGAATTTCCGCTGGAGTAGAATCGCTCAATTATGTTTCTTTTGGATTATTTTCTATCGGATTATTTATTCTAAGAAAGTGGAAAAGCACGAACCCTATTAAAGTAATGATAGGATGTGGCGTAATAGGTGGGGTTCTTTACTTACTTCTCGACATGGTGTAGAACTTCCTTGGTGAACGACCATAAGAACGAACTCCTTCCACGCAAACTCGCTCTCGCTTAGATGACGTTGGTAGTGGTGAACGACCATAAGAACGAATACCATCCACGCAAACTCGCTCTCGCTTAGATGACGTTGGTAGTGGTACTAAGATGCTTAAAGCACAGCATCAAGTACCAACCACGTCATATAGTTTGCTTTGGATGGTATTCGTTCTTCTTGCGTTATCCTGTGGAGATGATAAGCGTGATTCGCTATAGACGGTGTTCGTTCTTCTTGCGCTATCGCTTGAAATGGCAAGCGTGATTCACTCTGTAAGAACTTGATTCCCTCTGGATGTACAACTATTTCAGGGCGAACTATTTGAAGTGGTTGCTACTTAGGTGGTGTCCTTTGGCACCTTAGTAGCGCTACCAACTTCAACTAAGCGAAAGCGGGTTCGTACGAAGTAGTTGTACATCCAGAAGGTCATAAATCATACTTCTTCTTGAGGATTGCTACCAACTACAAAAAAAGTGCATGAAACAGATAATCACTTATCCACTTCACGCACTTCCTTCTTTTATTTATGACACCTTAAAACATAAATTTAGCTTCAAAGTATTCTTTTAAATCTTCAATCTTCACTCTTTCTTGTACCATCGTGTCTCTATCACGAACTGTTACTGCGAAATCTTCTTCCGAGTCAAAGTCATATGTGATACAGAATGGTGTTCCGATTTCATCTTGGCGACGATATCTCTTACCAATATTTCCTCTATCATCGAATTCACAATTATAAGTCTTCGCTAATTCTGCAAATACCTTCTCTGCGCCTTCATTCAACTTCTTCGATAATGGCAATACCCCGATCTTCACTGGTGCAATTGCTGGATGGAAGTGCATAACTGTTCTTGTATCTCCACCTTCTAGCTCTTCTTCATCATATGCGCTGCATAAGAATGCCAATACCATACGGTCAGCACCTAG
>JAWXVA010000042.1:0-19982 GCA_044425815.1 Eubacteriales bacterium | reverse complement strand
TTAAATATTTTGTCTATTATATCATAATATTCCAAATTAGTGAACAATTTTTATACATTTTTACTATTAACACAAACTTTTCACATTTTTAACGTAATATTATTTTCAGTTTTTTTACCAAATAATATAATTGGTTTTTATACATATTTATAGTATAATATTAGCGTTAACTGAATATTATTCCTATTAACTATTCACTATAAATAAAAAAAGAGGTTTTATATGTACAAAATTGACTTTAATAAACCAATCCACGTTCATTTCATCGGTATCGGCGGTATTAGCATGAGTGGACTTGCTGAAATTTTACTAAATGAACATTTTACTGTATCTGGTTCAGATTCGAAAGAATCGCCTCTTACGAAACAATTAGTTCATAAAGGTGCTACGCTTTTTTATGGTCAAACAGCCGAAAATATCTCGGATGATGTTGACCTTGTAATCTACACTGCCGCTATCCAAAGAGAAAACCCTGAACTTATGGAAGCTGTAGCTAGGCGTATTCCACTTTTAACACGTGCTGAATTCTTAGGCCAATTAATGACAAATTATGACACACCTATTGCTGTATCAGGAACACATGGTAAGACAACCACGACATCGATGGTTTCGCACATCCTATTAGAAGGAAACAAGGATCCTACTATTTCTGTAGGCGGCATTCTCCAAACAATTGGTGGCAATATTCGCGTCGGTAACTCTGGTACTTTTATTACTGAAGCATGTGAATACACAAATAGCTTCCTTAATTTTTTACCTAAAATCAGTATTATTCTAAATGTAGAAGAGGATCACCTTGACTTCTTTAAGGATATCGAAGATATTCGCCATTCATTCCATCAATTTGCAAAACTTCTTCCTGCTGATGGCTCTTTAATTATTAATGGTGAAATTCAAGGAATCGAAGCGATTACCAAAGATTTAGATTGTAATGTAATTACATACGGATTTGACTCAAGCTTTGATTACAGTGCTTCTAACATTTCTTTCAACGAAAAGGGACATGTGGCTTACGATTATGCGCGTAATGGTGAATTTATTGCTCGTATCCAATTATCTGTTACTGGTAAACATAATGTTTCAAATTCTCTGTCTGCAATTGCAACTGGTGAGTTATTGAACTTACCACTAGATGTGATTCAACGTGGGCTACTTAGCTTTGTTGGTACTGACCGAAGATTTGAATACAAGGGCACTTATAATGGAGTAACCATCGTCGATGATTACGCTCACCACCCTACTGAAATCATTGCGACCTTAAACGCTGCAAAACATTACCCACACGAAAAGATATGGTGTGTATTCCAACCCCACACTTATACCAGAACCAAAGCATTTTTCCATGAATTTGCAGAAGCCTTATCACTAGCTGACCATTTGGTACTAGCAGATATTTATGCTGCCCGTGAAACCAATACGCTTGGGATGTCTTCCGCGCTTCTAGCTGAGCGAGTTCGTGACTTTAATAACACTGCAATTTATTTACCAGATTTTACTTCCATCGAAAAATACTTGATTGAACAATGTAAACCTGGTGACTTGTTGATAACTATGGGTGCCGGAGATGTTGTAAACATTGGCGAAGCCATCTTATCCCAATAGTTACCCACAATTTTATCCACAAAAAACCTTGTTAAACAAGAAAAAAAGGCTTTTTACGTGAACTAGTTGGTGCTATAATACTCTTTACCAAAGTCAAAATAAAGGTGGTATTTATGCAGAAATTAACGATTAGAACACAATGTAAAAACAACACAACTGTAGTGGAGAATGAATTTATCGACACCTACATGCCTAAAGCAAATGGCGAATACGTAAAAGTTTATTTATATCTTTTGCGCCATTTGAATGCACATGATACCGCTATCACTCTGTCTCGCATGGCAGATGAGTTAGACAATACAGAACGAGATATTTTAAGAGCACTAAAGCACTGGGAGAAAAAAGGATTATTGCTGATTTCTTACGATGATCAGGGTAATATTTGCAGCATAGATATTGCAACCATATCTGTACATAATGTGGGTGCTACTCCTGATACCAAAATTCCTACTCCTGTTGCAAAAGCTTCTAGCGAAAAAACGTCAAATGTAACTCCTAAAATAGCGAATACAAAATCTAGAAAAGAATTTAAACAATTACTTTTTATGATAGAACAATATCTAGGGAAAACTTTGAGCAAGTCTGATATGGATATGATTTCTTATTTTTATGATACATTACATTTTCCTATCGCTTTAATAGAATTTTTAGTGGAGTACTGTGCTGAAAATTGCCATTATAGTATGCATTACATTCAATCTGTCGCTCTTGCATGGGCCGATCAAGATATACTAACTGTAGAAGATGCAAAGGCACAGATATGCAATTTCAACAAAGACTACTACACTGTATTAAAAGCTTATGGAATCAGCGGTCGTAATCCTGTTGCTAATGAGCGACAGTTTGTGGATAAATGGATTACTCAATATGGGTTTAGTATGGAACTCATTATCGAAGCTTGTAACCGAACCATTGCGAATATCCACCAACCGAGTTATGAATATACCGATTCCATCTTAAATAATTGGAAATCTAAAGATATTCATTATCTAAAAGATTTGGACAAGCTAGACCAAGCCTACCAGAATAGTAAAACTTCAAAGGCTACTAAAAAAGCTGAGAAAACAAATATTCCAAAGAATACATTTAATAATTTCCAACAGCGTACCTATGATATCGAGTCGTTGGAAATGCAACTTCTAAACGCAAAATAGTAAGGAGATACTCTTTGGCACTTACAAATTCCCAATACGACAAAATTATGCGCGACTATGAAAAGAAGCAGCTCAATAGTCGCGAGCAATTACAACTGAGGCACGATGAAGTATACAAAAAATTGCCTGAAATGCATGATATTGATACTTCCATTGCCACTTTATCTATGGAACGAGCTCGCGCTTTATTGATGAGTGATGATTCTTCTGCTATTCCTTCTCTTAAAGATGAACTTCACCATTTGATAGATCGTCGCAATCGTCTACTGTCATCCAATGGTTTTGAATTAGATTATCTAGAACCTAACTACGAATGCCCAGATTGCAAAGATACTGGCTATATTGGCAGCCAAAAATGTCATTGTTTCAAAAAGCTTATTATTGAATTGCTTTACTTGCAATCTAATCTAAAGGAGATGCTTAAAAAAGAAAATTTTTCGACTTTTAATCTTTCCTTATATTCTTCTAGATGTATCGATTCTATGACTGGACGTTCTTCTTTAGAAACAATGCAAAATATGCTTGACACTTGTCATAATTTCGTAGATACTTTTGGAGTTGAACACAATAATTTATTTTTATATGGTGATACTGGTGTTGGAAAAACCTTTCTCTCTCACTGCATTGCCAAGGAATTAATAGACCATTCCTTTTCTGTGATTTACTTCTCTGCCTTTACATTATTCGACACATTGGCTAAGAGTAAATTCAACAAAGACCTTGATGCAAAAAGTATAAATGAATATATATTTGATTGCGATTTATTAATCGTAGATGATTTAGGAACCGAACTGACTAATTCTTTTATTACATCTGAGTTTTTCCATTGCATTAACGAACGACTCTTCCGAAACAAATCCACTATTATATCGACAAATCTATCATTAGAATCTCTAAGAGATCTGTATTCAGAGCGTACCTTTTCTAGAATAACAAGTAAATACACAATGTTAAAACTTACTGGCGAAGATATTCGCCTAAAGAAGAAATTATTAAATATGGAGGATTAAGAATGTTGCGTCGTAACGAAAGAAGCTTAGACAATGTACCTGTAGGTTCTCTTGGTGTCATTCCACTTGTAGGATGTGAAGCCATGGGAGATTGTGTGAATGACTACCTAGTAAAATGGCGAAAAGATAGTGATATGGAGGGTAAAAATGACTCTGCATACATCGGCTATGACAAGGATAGTTTCATTATCAATGCAAAAGTTCCTCGTTTTGGTTCTGGTGAAGCTAAAGGTATCATCCTTGAATCAGTACGTGGTAAAGATTTGTACCTTATGGTAGACGTTTGTAACTATAGCTTAACCTATTCTTTAACTGGACATACTAACCACATGTCTCCTGATGATCATTTTCAGAATTTAAAGAGAATTATTGCTGCTGTAGGCGGTAAAGCTCGCCGTATCAATGTTATTATGCCTTTCTTATATGAAAGCCGCCAACACAAGAGAAGCTCTAGAGAGTCCTTAGACTGTGCTTTAGCATTGCAAGAACTAGTAAGAATGGGTGTAGATAATATTATTACATTTGATGCACATGACCCTCGTGTACAAAATGCAATTCCACTAAGTGGCTTTGAAACAGTGTCTCCTACTTACCAATTAATAAAAGGTCTATTACGAAATGTTCCTGATATTAATATTCACGCTGATCATATGATGGTTATCAGCCCTGACGAAGGTGCTACAAGTCGTGCCATCTACATGGCTAACGTACTTGGCGTTGATATGGGTATGTTCTATAAACGCCGTGATTACACTCAGATTATCGATGGACGTAATCCTATCGTTGCTCACGAGTTCTTGGGAACAAGCGTAGAAGGAAAAGATGTAATTATCGTAGATGATATGATTTCTTCTGGCGAAAGCATCTTAGATGTAGCAAGACAATTAAAAGCAAGAAAAGCCAATCGTATTTTTGCAGCATCTACATTTGGACTATTTACAAACGGACTTGACATCTTCGACAAAGCATATGAAGAAGGCTTATTATACAGAGTCTTGACAACAAATCTCGTGTATCAAACACCTGAATTATTGAGCAAGCCATATTACATCAATTGTAATATGAGTAAGTATATCGCTCTCATCATTGACACGTTGAATCACGATGCTTCATTAAGCGAAGTTCTTAGTCCACTTGACCGTATTCATAATATTGTAAATAAATATAATAATGGTGAAAGCTTAGAATCTTTAGACACGGATATCTATTAGTTTTAATATGAATTCACATAATTTATGGAAGGTGAGATAATCTCACCTTCCATTTTATTCTACAATATGATACGGCAACGCAGCTCTTCCTAAAATATCAATTTCTCTTCTATGACAAGTAAATATAACCACTTGCCTATCTAGATTGCTTAACCATTTTAATACTTGCTCCAAACGTCTATCGTCATAATAAGCAAAGGTGTCATCCAATAAAATCGGTAATTGCTCTCCATGTAACAATGATGTAATCGCCATCCGTATCGCAAAATACACTTGTTCTACTGTTCCTCGACTGACTTGCTCTAGCATGATATTTCTACCATTATATAATAGACTCACTTCGAGATTTTCTCCTATTATGAGTTTGTTATACTTTCCTTCTGTGATTTCTGATAAAATCTTTGATGCATTTTCATTTAACTCTCTTCCAAAATCCTTTTGAATATCTCCCGATACTTGCCCAACTCTCTGCATCGCCATTTCCAAACTCTCGATTTTATCTCTTATATCTCTTTCCCCTGTACTTATGTACGTCAGTTCTTCTAGTTGCTCTTGAATATTATCTAATACGACAGCCTTTTCTTGTAATTCACTCTGTAATCTTGTCTTTTCCCAAATGATTTTCTCAGATTCTTTCAGTAATTCTTTCTTAATATTTCGCCCCATTGGCTTATGCTTTAATTTATTCCATACATAAAGTCCAAAAGCCAATACAATGATAACACATAGCAAAACATTCCAAGGACGTGGCAAAAAATAAAATGCGATTAAAATCAATGCAAGAATCGCCAGATATTCTATCGGAGAAATCTGTAGTTTTGCTTCTTTTTTTTCCTGCTTCGTGTTATTTATCTGTTCTAATTTTCTATTTTCTTTCACTAGGGAATTAAGACGCTCGATTTCTCGCTGCACATAATCTCTTTCAAGACTCAGCTTCTCTCTTTTCGTATCTAAATTCATCCGCTCTGTCTTCCGTCTATCTTCTATTTCTCTTTTCTTATTTTTCAAATACAGTTGCACTGCCTCTATGTGAATATCGCTATCTCCTTGGCTATGATAATTAGCAGCAAAATTCTTGAGTTCTTGCGCCAATTCATCTGTTGTCTCTGCCTTACGCTGCGCAATCGATACAGTATTATCATAATTCATCCCTGTAGTTTTCCCCAAAAGCATGTCTAAATCTCCCTGTGGTATACTTAATACTTCTCCATCATTCTCACATACTAATGTTGCTTTTTTTGATTGCTTGTCAAAGGTTCGATTTAAAATAAAGTTTCGATTTTCACATTGAAAACGCAAAGCTCCTGCATAATAGTTCGACTGCTCCCATGGTTCGTATACACTAAATGTATCTTTCTTGGCAGCCCTACCTCTCCCACGTTCTATTCCAAATAACATTCCTTTTATAAAAGAATGTATTGTAGATTTCCCAAACTCGTTTTCTCCATAGACAATATTAATTCCGCTTAATAGTTGAAAAGAGCGATTAGAAAATTTCCCGAAATTTTTTAATATTAATTCTCTGATTTCCATCCTTTATCTAACCTTTCTTCGTCTCTTCAATAGCACGCACGCCTTCATATAATGCCATATATTCTATACTACCTTCTTCCACTTCTCCAAAACTTCTTATGTATGCACCCAATAAATTCTCTCGATTTTTCTTCTCAAGTTTTTGCAAATCATAGTCAAGAATTGTGTAATCCTCTATCGCTACGATGTTTCCCATAGCAAATAAGTCTTCTAAATCAAATAGCACTTCTGGTGTCCGCACACCTTGCAATTCAACATGATACATGTGCCGCACTCCGTATTTTTCTTGCTCTTCACGAATCTCATCCTTTAATCTATAGTGTGTCATCTCCGTGTGCACATCAATCTTGATTTCCTTATATTCTCTACTAGCAAATTCCACAAACTTTATTCTTGTTTCATTCCTATTTGCTAATTTTATTTCACCCAAAATATAACCATGACATCCGTAATCTGCAATATCGGATGGTTCTAGTGCTCCTGCATATGCCATTTTATCTTCAATCATAATCTGTGGCTTGTGAATATGCCCCAATGCGATGTAATCATACTGCAACTGTTTCATTTGATTTATTTCAAATGGCATATGTGTAGCATCACCACCATGACCAAGTAGGATGTGATATTTCTGTCCAACCAGCTGAATGTCCTGTTGCAAACGTTCTTTCTTCACTTCTTTTTGATGGTAACTACAGCCATAGACTGCAAGTTCTAATGCTTCAATTTCTATGCAATCTATACACTCTGAAAATATTGGATAGACATTCTCTGACCACACAAACGATCCATAATAAGAATTTTCTTTAATATAATCATGATTCCCCGCAATTAACACTACACTAGTATGCGTCAATTTTGAAAACATATAATCCACTTCTTTTAATTCACGCAGTAATGGTTGTCTATGAAACAAATCTCCTGCAATGAGCAGCACATCTGTCTTCTCGCACTCACATACTTCTAGTACTTGTTGAAACGTGTCCCATATTTCCCGTCCTCGATTGCCACTATATGCTCTACCCGCTTCTGGACTTGCTCCTAAATGAACATCAGCTATATGTATAAATCTCATAGTATCCCTCTATTCCATTTCTATTCTTGGTAACAACACTATAAATCGTGTATGCACTTTATCACTTTCGGCATAAATGTGTCCACCGTGAAGTTCAATAATTTCTTTTGAAATCGCTAGACCTAAGCCTGCTCCTCCCGTAATACTTGATCTAGCCTCATCCATTCGATAAAACTTCTCAAAAATCGTATATAATTGTTCTTCTGGAATTTGTTTTCCTTGATTCGAAAATACAATCTTGATGAACTCTTCTGTATGCCCCGCGTATATTGCAATCTCTGTATTTGGATAGCAATACGACACTGCATTTCTTAATATATTATCAAATACCCTTGCTAGTTTATCTGCATCTCCATCTACGACTAGTGTATCTTCTACTTCTACCTTGCACGTCAATTTTTTTTCACTCAACACACCATACAATTCATCTGCTATTTGTTCTAGCATAAATGAAATATCTAATATATCTGTCTCTAATATGATATCCTGCAAATTAAATTTCGTGATTTCAAAAAATTCATTAATTAATTCCCCTAGTCGTATCGCCTTTTCTAATGAAATCCGAGTGTACTTTGCTCTCTCTTCTATTGGCATATCTGGTCTGGTTTCTAATATCGTAAGATATGCAACTATGGATGTCAGTGGCGTCTTTAAATCATGCGCTAAAAAAACTACTAGCTCATTCTTCTTTCTCTCACTTTCTAGCGCTTCTATTTCTTGACGTTTAATCGTCATCTTAATCTCATTCAATCGGTCTTCTATCGGTGACAATTCTGTAATTAACTGTACTGGTTCCATCGAATCTAAAACAATATTCTCTATTCCCTCTTCTACTTGATTCAGGTATTTTGTCATCTTCGATAATGTGACATAGAAAAAGACCCCGAATAGCGCAAAATATCCAACCGCTATTAGGAGGTATTTATTATCTTCTACCGTTAATCCATAAAATCGCTCTGCCGTTTCTCGGTCCACCGTAAAATGTGATAGTGTATCAATAAAGAAAATGCGAAAGCCATCATTATATACACCATCTATAAAAAAATTCAATATGAAGCCACCGATAAATACAGTCAATGCAGTGATAAGCATCGTCTGCAACAAAATGCTTATCTTTAATTTGAAATAATTATTCTTCAACTTTATATCCCACTCCCCAAACTGTCTTAATGAAATCTGATTTTCCTGTAGGACCACTCATTTTTTCTCGTAAATGTCTAATGTGCACCATCACTGTATTGTTACTATTTTTGTAATATTTTTCGCCCCATACACTCTCGAATAATTCTTCCGAACTAATGACCTTGCCTCTATTCTCGCAAAGGAGCCAAAGAATATCAAATTCAATCGGTGTTAATGTTAAATTCGCCTCGTTATATACACACTCATGCGAATTACGATTCAGCACTAACCCTGCAAAATCGATAACATCTCCGCTTTCTTTACTTCCATCATTGTATTGATTTGATCTGCGAAGCTGCGCCTTTACACGGGCGATTAACTCTAGTGGATTAAATGGCTTTGCAATATAATCATCTGCGCCTATTGTCAATCCATTAATGCGATCCATATATTCTGTCTTTGCAGTAAGCATAAGTACTGGGAACGTGTATTTATCTCTAATCTTCTTAAGAATTGTAAATCCATCAATATCTGGGAGCATCACATCTAAGATAGCTAAATCATATTTTACTGTCTCAATGCTATCTAATGCTTCTTGTCCTGTATAGAACTTATACACTGTATAATCGTCGCTCTTTAAATATAATTCTACTACGTCAGCTATTTCTTTTTCATCATCTACAATTAAAATATTCATGCCATACCTCTTTCTTTGTCTGATTCTTGATTATAGTTTAACAGAATTTTATGGTAAATACATGAAGATTTTCTTAAAATGAAAAGATTCAGAGCATTTCGCCCTGAATCTCATTATTTGCCTTACAACTCACAATTACCAACTGTTCTAGGGAATGGTACTACATCGCGAATGTTCGACATCCCTGTTAAATACATTACACAACGTTCAAATCCCAACCCAAACCCTGCATGTCTTGTTGAACCATATTTACGAAGGTCTAAGTAGAATCCATAATCTTCTTCTCTTAGATCTAATTCATTCATACGCTTTGTTAATTGCTCCAAATTATCTTCTCTCTGGCTTCCTCCGATAATTTCTCCAATTCCTGGAACTAGACAATCCATGGCTGCTACCGTCTTATTATCTTCATTCATCTTCATATAGAATGCTTTGATATCCTTTGGATAATCTGTTACAAAAACTGGACGTTTAAATACTTCTTCTGTTAAATATCGTTCATGCTCTGTCTGCAAATCAGCTCCCCATGAAACTTTATAATCAAAGTTATCGTTATTCTTCTCCAGTAATTCAATTGCTTCTGTATAAGTTACACGTCCGAAATCTGCATTTACAACGCCTGTTAATCTATCAATTAACCCTTTATCAACAAATGAATTAAAAAACTTCATCTCTTCTGGTGCATGCTCTAACACATAATTGATTACGTATTTTAACATACCTTCCGCAAGCATCATATTATCGTCCAAATCTGCAAATGCGATCTCTGGTTCTATCATCCAGAATTCTGCTGCATGACGAGTAGTGTTAGAATTCTCTGCACGGAACGTTGGTCCAAATGTATAGATATCTCTAAATGCCTGTGCATACGTTTCTCCGTTCAACTGACCGCTTACTGTTAGGCTTGTTTCTTTTCCAAAAAAATCTTGACTATAATCAACCGCACCTTTATCCGTCTTAGGGAGCTCATTCATATCTAATGTTGTAACACGGAACATTTCTCCCGCACCTTCACAATCACTACCTGTGATAAGTGGTGTGTGCACATACACAAACCCTCTCTCTTGAAAATACTGATGGATTGCATATGCCGCTAATGAACGTACACGAAATACTGCTTGAAATGTATTCGTTCTCGGTCTTAAATGTGATATGGTTCTCAAATATTCTAGCGAATGGCGTTTCTTCTGCAATGGAAACTCAGGCGCTGATGTTCCTTCTATCTCCACTGTATCTGCTTGAATTTCGAATGGTTGTTTCGCATTCGGTGTAGCAACTAATGTTCCTGTTATGATTAACGCTGCGCCTACATTTTGTTTGGAAATTTCCGTGAAATTCTCCATCGCATCGTGATAAACCACTTGCACTGGCTCAAAAAACGATCCATCATTGATTACGATAAATCCAAATGTTTTTGAATCACGAATACTTCTAACCCAACCACCTATTGTAACCTTCTTATCTAGATATTGTTCCGCATTTTTATAAAGCTCTTTTACTGTTGTTAGTTTCATTTTTTACTCCTTCGTTCTCTATTGCATGTATAATAATTATACTCGTTTTATACTGTAATCGCAATAAAATATTCATAAATACGCATCCTAACGAATTCCTTTTAGAACATTCCATCTCCAATTAATTCCTTGATACTTGCATCTAATTTACTCATAGAAATACTAACTCTCTCTCCATTTTGATCGCGATAATACATTGTATCACCATTATATCCTGTTAATAAAATCCAACTATCATCTACTAATTTTGCCGCAATCAATTGTTCCTGATTAATCAAATAACACATCTGCTCCGTAGTACATCCCGTATACGATACGACATTTTGGTTTGCCGATTGTGCTACAATGTCAATAGCTGACTCCCCTTGGCTTAAACGCGTTGCCAAACTGCTTTCATTAGAAAGAGAATACTTTAAGTCTCTACTTCCACTTCTCCAAACATATACTTGATTTTCATTCACTACTGCTCCTGTATTTGCACTTGCATATTGAATCGCTTCACTTGCCATTGAACTTTCTACTTGTAACTCCCCATAGGCGAATGCATAGTACATATCATCAATTGGAATATTGTCATAAGTAATCGAAATAGCTTCTTCATTAGCGATTAGGATGGGACTTATTCTTGTAAAGCTTTGATCTAGCGTAATGCTATTCTCTTCTACGACTTCATTATTCGTGATTAAATCTTGCCCCCCATATACGTATACTCCATCTTCCTTGTGAACAAGATTCATGGTCATCATATTATCAGTAATCGAAATATCTCTTATATACTCATTTTCTACTTCGAATGTTTTTCGGATTTCACCTGTCTCACTTCGAATTTCAATCACATACATCGGTGTAATTTCTACTTCTGCTTCATCTAATAAATTATCTGTTTTATTCGAAATTCCATAAATCAAATCATGATCAAAATAACCTAGTGGTGTAATGGTTTCTGTCGATTCTACCTCTACTTCATACTGCTCTCCTGTTTCAAAATTTAATACGGAAAGTTTCGTTGCCACACCATCTGTATATTCCTGATATGCAATTATTTTTCCATCCTCCGAAATCACATAACTTTCCTCATCTAGTTCTTCTGCTAGCTTTGTCTGAATATTTTCTATCAAATCTATTTCATAAAATGATTTTTGTGCAATAACATAGATTTTATTCAAGGTATTACTATAGTAAAGTCCTTGACTCAATTCATCACTTCCAACTGCATAGGATTTATTATTTGCCACAAAAGCTTTCTGTAATAACGTATTATTCTCTGTATCATAATAATACACCGCTGTTCCTACTTGCCCTTCGTGATCTCCTTTATTCATATATCCAAACACAATAAAAGAAACGCTACCGGTTTCATTTACTGATAGTATTCTAATATCATACTCATCATTCACCGACCTAATATCCGTTAATTCCCCTTGATCCTCTAATGTAAATAATTGCGCAAATTGGCTTGTTTCTAAGTTATACAAATAGAGGGTTCTATTTTCCACAAATGCCACAGCAGTCTTTTCTTCATTAATAATATGTGTATCATCTTCTGTGATTTGCTCAGTTTCGACTGCATATTCTTCTGATACTTTTGTCGTAGTTCTATTGTACTGACGTAGCTGTATCGATTGTGTCGTAGAGCTGTATCCCGTTCGATAAAATTCTTCTACATTATACGTGTCGGTCTTACCATCTTCTGTTACCTCTATTCGATATTCTAATTTTGTCGAAATAAAAAGTGAGGAACATTCTGTAATCTTCCATGAAATATCACTAACAATTTTCACTTCTAACCCTTCGTAAATAACTTGTTCCGCATATGAAGCAATCGTAACATCTGCTAATCCCGATGTGCTACTCCCATTCGTTTCACTTAAATAAGATGACACTTCTTCTGTATCTTGAGCATATACATTGTTATGGAATTCAGCTACGAAATCTAAGTTTTGTTTCAAATAACAATTTCCATATGACACAATTCTAGTGTAGTAATACTGCTCTATTCCATCCGCTGTTACGAGCTTTATCTTAAGTACACTTTCCTCCACATCTGAAATTACATTTTGCAATTTCAACACCACCTGATTGTCTTCCCACTCACTGATGTTCTCTTCTTTCAATGTTACCGTTCCATCTATCGAAAGTACTTCGTATGATAATTCTGTGATTTCTTTATCATAGGGTACCAACTCAAGCGTTAATTGTCCCTGTGGTGTAAGTGGCGATATAGTATCTCGCATTGTCAAAATATCCATTTCCATTACATATGGTAGTAAGTTATTAACCGTATATCCTTCTTCTACTACATTTACACGTGGCAAAGTTGGTTCACTCATCTCGATTTCTACGATTATTTCTTCTTGATTTTGCTGTTTTTGATACATGTAAAATCCTATGGATAATGCTGCCATAATCACAATAATAATCAAAGTTGTAATTCCCCAGACCCCAATTCGCTTTTTGGGGCGCATCGTATTTCCATAAGGATTGATACTCGGACTGTTTCCTCTATTTTCGTTTCTTACATTTCTATATTTTTTACGTTTGTTCATCGACTACTCATTTGCCTCCTATGAATCTAATAATCTCCCTAACATAGGATCTATATTAAGTAACTCTTTGCATGCATCTATGTCTTTTTTATTATCTAGCTTCTTCTCTGTTTTGATACCCCTAATTAAAATATTTTTTGGTGTGTGATCCATATCTATGAATTCTAAAACTTGCACATCATATCCCACTCCTGTTAAATATTCCGCTCGCAATCCATCCGTCACCAAGGAAGCAATTCTCTCTTGTATCAGTCCGTATTTGAATATTGGTGCAAGCACATCACTCCTAATCTGTTGATTAAGTTCGTGTTGGCAGCATGGAACTGATAGAATAACCTCTGCATCCCATTTTACTGCTTTTGCAAGTGCAATGTCAGTTGCTGTGTCACATGCGTGTAATGTTACCACCATGTCGACCTTATCTACACCTGTGTAATCCGCTATATCGCCTTGAAGAAACATTAATTTCTCATAGCCATAATTTTCGCTTAACCGTGAGCAATGCTCGATAACGTCTTTCTTTAAATCTAATCCTATAATTCGAACATCGTATTTCCTCAAATCATGTAGATAATAATACATCGCAAAAGTCAAATAGGATTTTCCACAACCAAAATCTATAATTGTGATTTCTCTATCTGTCGCAAGTTTTGGGACGATATCCTCTATAAACTCCAAAAAACGATTAATCTGCTTGAACTTATCATAGCGGCTTTTTACAATCTTGCCTTCCGTCGTCATAACTCCTAGCTCTTGCAGAAACGGAACTACTGTTCCTTCCTCTAGAATGTATTGCTTCTTTCTATTATGAGTAGTTTCTACTCGTTCAATTTCTGTTTTTAGAAGCTTTTTCTGTATCGTTACCTTCCCTTTCTTGCTGACTAGTACCGTATAAATTTCTTTCGTTGTTTCCATCTGCATTTGTTTAAATTCTTGCATCCACTCTAACACCAGATGTACCGCTTCTTCTCCTGTGCAATTTTTCTGAAACGCTTGCGTTTTTGTAAAGGTTTCGCATTGAAAATATAATGTGTCTTTTAATGTAATCGGACGAATCTTTATCTTTAGTATCCCTTCTTTTGATTTTGGATTACTAATAATAATTCGAATAAAATCTATATTGAAGCTCTGTTGAAGAATTCCTTGTAATCTTTCCATATGGCTTTGTTCCTTTCTTCTTTCTAGCTTCTAATAATACCCTATTTTAAGGGTTTTCGCAATGTTTCAGTATCTATTCAATCACGACTTGCATCCTTCCTCCAAATACAACAAAAGAGACTACATTTTAGCAGCCTCTTTCTTTTCATTTCTATTGAATTATTTTTTATACTTCTCTATCTTCCATTCTTATGTATTCATGATATTCTCCCAGTGGTTTGTAAGCTGGACGAATAATCTTGTCTACATTTTTAAGTTCTTCTAATCTATGCGCGCTCCATCCTACAATACGTGCTGCTGCAAAGATTGGTGTGTATAACGCTTCTGGTAATCCCAACATGTGATATACTAATCCACTATAAAAGTCAACGTTCGCATTAACACCTTTGTAAATATGACGTTTTTCACCAATAATTTCTGGTGCCATATACTCAACCATTTCATACAGATTGTATTCTGCTTGGTATCCTTTCGCATCTGCTAATTCTTTTACAAAACCTTTAAATAGTTCAGCTCTTGGATCTGACACTGAATAAATCGCATGCCCCATTCCATATATCAAGCCTTTTTTATCAAATACTTTTTTATCTAATATGTCTTCTAGATATTGTCTCACTTCATCTCTATTTGTCCAGTCTTTTAGTCTTAACTTCATATCTGTGAACATTTCTACTACCTTGATATTAGCACCACCATGTTTTGGTCCTTTTAGAGAAGCCATAGCTGCTGCCATCGTCGAATAAGTATCTGTCCCTGATGATGTAACTACGTGAGTAGTAAATGTTGAGTTGTTACCACCGCCATGATCCATATGTAATACAAGTGCCATATCGAGCAATTGTGCTTCTAACTTTGTATATTGTCTATTCTCACGTAACATCATGAGTATATTTTCTGCTGTTGATAATTCTGGAAGCGGCTCATATATCCATAAATCTTCCCCTTGCTTGTAGTTATATGCATGATATCCATATACCATCAACATAGGGAACTGACTAATTAGGTTCAGACATTGTCTCAATACATTCTCTAGGGATGTGTCTTCTGCCATATTATCATATGCATATAATGTAAGTATTGATCTGGATAAACTATTCATCATGTCTGGGCTTGGGTTTTTCATAATATGGTCACGAACAAATCCTGATGGTAATTTTCTTCTTCTAACTAGCAAATCCTCAAAATCTTGTAACTGTTTTACCGTTGGTAGCTCCCCAAAAAGCAATAGATAAGAAATTTCTTCAAATCCAAAATGCTCTGCATCTAAAAATCCAGGAACTAAATCTTTTACATTATATCCTCGATAATACAAGTTACCTGGACATGGAACTTCTTCTCCATCAATCATCGTTCTAGCACATACGTCTGAAATATTTGTAAGTCCCGCTAGTACACCTTTTCCATCTACATCACGTAGACCTCTCTTTACTTGATACTTTCCATATAATGCTTTTTCAATTTCATTATTTTTTTCGCTTAATTTTGATAATACCTGTATTTCAGGAGTTATCTCTTGTAAATTTTTAGCTCGATCTTCTGGTTTATTCGTCATATGGGTAGCTCCTTCCTTAATCTATTTTTATTATTATATAGATACTTTAACACTGTAATTCAGTAGCTTATTATAACAAACTCTTTTTACTTTAACAAGTCAAGTTTTTATTTTTCTTCAAATCCACTAAAAATATTGGACAATTGTGCAAATTCATCTAAGGTTAACGCCTCTCCACGAATACTTGCTCCACGGCCTAATTTTTCTATAGCATCTATTATTTGCTCTTTAGTGTAATTGATTTCCCCAGAGTTATTTAACCCATTTTGTAATGTCTTTCTCCTCTGGTTAAATGAAGCTCGAACCAATTTGAACATTAATTTTTCATCTTTTACTTCTACCGGTTTTTCCTTATGGGTCGTCAATCGTATAACTGCTGAACCAACATTCGGTCTAGGCATAAAACAATTTGGTGGTACATTTGCTACAATATACGGCTTGGAATAGTATTGTACCGCTAATGAAAGCGCACCATAGTCTTTCGTCCCTGGCCCCACTTGCATACGATCTGCCACTTCCTTCTGCACCATCACTGTAATACTTTCCATAGGTACATGGTTCTCGAATAAACCCATAATAATCGGTGTCGTTATATAATATGGTAAGTTTGCAACTACCTTAATAGGCTTCCCACCATTTTGCTCCTGTGCTAGTTTTTCAATGTCTAGCTTCAACACATCTTCGTTGATTACTTCTACATTGTCATATTCCGACAATGTATCTTCTAGTATCGGAATCAAAGCTTTGTCAATCTCCACTGCAACTACTTTTCTAGCTGCACACGCAAGATACTGCGTCATCGTCCCAATTCCTGGACCGATTTCTAACACGAAATCGTCTTTTGTAATCTCTGCCGATGAAATGATTTTATCCAATACATGTGTGTCAATCAGAAAATTCTGACCGAACTTTTTCTGGAAAGAAAAATTGTATTTTTGCAATACTTCTATTGTATGTTGGGGATTCCCCAATGTTGGTTCTTTATATGCCATATAGGTCCTTTCCATTTTTCCTTGTTATGCTGACTACTTCTTCATAAGTGATACCTTTTATTTCTGCTATTTCTTTCGCTACATACTCAAGGTATGTAGAATCATTACGTTTCCCACGATGCGGGGTGGGCGCAAGGTAGGGACAGTCTGTCTCTAACACCAGATTTTCTATCGGCGTATCCGCAACCACTTCTTTTAGTTTTTTCGCATTCTTAAATGTAACTACTCCACCTATACCAAGATAATATCCCATCTTGACATATTCTCTAGCAACTTCTACTGATCCCGAAAAACAGTGAATCACGCCGCGCAATTCTCTTCCGTATTCTTTCATAATAGTGAGCGTATCTTCTGTTGCTTCTCTACTATGAATGACTACTGGTAGTTTTATCTCTTTCGCAAGTTTTAATTGTTCTACAAACCACTTCTTCTGAACTTCATGGGATTCGTTGTCCCAGTAATAATCTAGTCCTATTTCTCCAACAGCGACAATCTTCTCATTGTGAAATTGTTTCTTTAGCCACGAATATGTTTCTTCATTCAAACTTCCCACTTCATCCGGATGAATTCCTACCGCTGCATATACATGCTCATATTTATTGGCTAACTCTATAGATGCCCTGCATCCTTTTATACTTGCCCCTATATTAATAACTGTTTCAATCCCTCTATCTACTAAACTTGCTAGCAGTTCATCTCGATCTTCTTCAAATTGTTCATCATCATAATGAGCGTGCGTCTCAAATATCTTACTACTCATGATCTGTATTTCCTTATCTATTTTCTTACTTCTATCTAACAAATCTCTGCTCCAGCTGGCATTGGCTTCTCTGGTGTTACGAGAGCTAATTTTCCGTCTGCATCTTCTGCACACAGTAGCATTCCTTCTGACAATACTCCTGCTAATTTAGCTGGTTTCAAGTTCACAAGCACCATTACTTTTTTCCCAACCATTTCTTCTGGTGTGTAATGTGCCTTAATTCCCGAAACAATTTGCTTCACCTGTGAGCCAACTTTTACTTGTGAACATAATAATTTCTTTGATTTCTTTACTTCTTCACAAGCAATAATCTCTCCTACTTGAAATTGCATTTTCATAAAATCGCCATATTCGATTTCTTCTTTTGCCTCAATATCAATTACCTCTTCCACCCCTGTAGCTTCTACAACCTCTTCGACTGGTGGGTGAAGCTCTTCGACTTTCTTCATCACTTCTTCTAAATCTAATCTAGCAAATAGAATCTCTGGCTTATCAGTTACTTTCCCATCTTTCATCTGTGCTAATACTTTTGCTGATGTCTCTGGCATATATGGTTCAAGTAATTCTGCTCCTTTTGTAATTCCCGCAATAAGGTTCCACAATACCGTCTCTAATCTGTCTTGCTTCGCTTCTTCTTTTGCTAAAGCCCATGGCATTGTCTCATCAATATATTTGTTACATCTTCTAAATAAGTTAAAGATTTCTGTCATCGCATCTGCAACTCTTAAATCTTTCATCTTAGCTTCTATTAATTCTGGTGTATTCGCAACAAGTGCTTTTAAATCTGCATCGATATCTGCTTGATCTAATGTTACATTTTTATCTGTAACTATTCCATTAAAATATTTATTTGTCATAGAGACTGTTCTATTTACTAAGTTTCCTAATGTATTCGCAAGATCCGAATTCATACGTTCAACCATAAGTTCCCATGTGATAACTCCATCATTATCAAATGGCATCTCATGTAATACAAAATAGCGTACTGCATCAACACCGAAAAACTCGACTAATTCATCTGCGTATAGTACATTTCCTTTAGACTTACTCATCTTTCCATCTCCCTGCAATAACCAAGGATGTCCAAAAATTTGCTTCGGCAATGGAAGCTCAAGCGCCATTAAGAATATTGGCCAGTATAATGTGTGGAATCTAATAATATCTTTTCCTATCAAATGTAAATCTGCAGGCCAGTTCTTATTGAATAATTCACTACTCTCACCATCTGCCTCGTATCCGATTCCTGTAATATAGTTTGTAAGAGCATCTAGCCATACATACACAACGTGTCTAGGATCAAAGTCCACTTGGACTCCCCATTTAAATGAAGTTCTCGACACACATAAATCTTGAAGACCTGGTAAAAGAAAGTTATTCATCATCTCATTTTTTCGTGAAACCGGTTGAATAAATTCTGGATGTGTATTAATATGCTCAATTAATCTATCCGCATACTTGCTCATCTTAAAGAAATATGCTTCTTCTTGTGCTGGAACTACCTCGCGTCCACAGTCAGGGCATTTGCCGTCTACCAATTGTGATTCAGTAAAAAACGACTCGCAAGGTGTACAATAAAGCCCTTCATAATGCCCTTTATAAATATCACCTTTTTCATGTAATTTTTTAAAAATCTTCTTCACTTGCGCCTCATGATCTGCATCTGTTGTACGTATAAACTTATCGTACGATGTTCCCATCATATCCCATATATCACGGATTGTTCCTGCTACACCATCTACAAATTCCTTGCAAGTAACTCCTGCTTCCTCTGCCTTCAACTCTATCTTCTGTCCGTGCTCATCTGTCCCAGTCATAAAGAATACATCATATCCTTGACTTCTTTTGTATCTAGCAATTGCATCTGCCAATACCGCTTCATACGTATTCCCAATGTGTGGTTTACCTGATGTGTAGGCTATCGCTGTTGTAATGTAATATTTCTGTTTACTCATTTTATTTTTCCTCCTCTGCGTCAAATGCTAAATGGAGCATTTCCGCTTGACATATTTACCTTTAATAATAACACTCACTATGTACTTCCGTCAAGAAATGCGCTGTG
>JAWXVA010000185.1:0-3584 GCA_044425815.1 Eubacteriales bacterium | reverse complement strand
GTAAGCCCCTAGATACAACCGTGGCTGAATAGAACTAATTCTTGCAAACTGCATAGGCTTGAAGTAAAATAAAAAGTAATGTAATTATATAAGATAACTATAGAAGGAGCTGTTATGAAGATTATATCAACAGAAGACCTAATTTTTGAATATGACAAACGTGATGAAGAAGGAAGTATAATAGGAAAACAACGAGCTGTAGATGAAGTGAATATGGAAATCAAACAAGGTGATTTTGTGGCGATTCTAGGGCATAATGGATCGGGGAAATCAACACTTGCGAAGCATATGAATGCGATTTTGCTTCCGACAGAAGGTACTGTTTGGGTCGATGGAAGTGATACGAAAGATATAGAGAAGCTCTGGGAGATTCGTCAGAGTGCTGGGATGGTATTTCAGAATCCAGATAATCAGATTATTGGAACGGTAGTGGAAGAGGATGTAGGGTTTGGTCCAGAGAATCTCGGAGTACCAACAGAGAAGATATGGGAACGAGTTGATGAAAGCTTAAAAGCCGTTGGTATGTTGGAATACCGTCATCATTCACCTAATAAATTATCAGGGGGTCAGAAACAGCGTATTGCGATTGCGGGTGTGATTGCGATGAGACCTAAGTGTATTGTACTAGATGAACCTACAGCTATGCTGGATCCAAATGGACGTAAAGAAGTAATCAGGACCATTCATATGCTGCGAGAGCAAGAGAATATTACTGTCATACTGATTACACATTATATGGAAGAAGTAGTAGATGCTGACAAAGTAATTGTAATGGATAAAGGACAAGTAGTAATGGAAGGAACACCGGTAGAGGTGTTTAGTCGAGTGGATGAATTGAAAAAATACCGTCTTGATGTTCCACAAGTTACAATGCTTGCGCACGAATTACAACAAAAAGGATTAGATATTCCAAGTGGTATATTGAAAATGGAAGAACTAGTGGAGGCTATATGTCGATTAAGTTAGAAAATATAAATTATGTATATAGTGAAGGAACTGCTTATGAGAAGCATGCGCTTAAAGATATTTCAGTTGAAATACCACAAGGTGAATTTTTAGGAATTATAGGACACACAGGATCGGGTAAATCGACATTGATTCAACATTTGAATGGACTGGTGAAGGCTACAAGTGGAGCACTATATTACAATGGAGAAAATATTTATACAGCAGGTTATAATATGAAAGAACTTCGTAATCAAGTGGGGTTAGTATTCCAATATCCAGAGCATCAATTATTTGAAGTAGATGTTTTAAGTGATGTGTGTTTTGGGCCTATGAACCAAGGACTTAGTAAAGACGAAGCAAAAGAAAAAGCGAAGAAAGCACTTGCTTTAGTAGGATTTCCAGAGGATCAGTATTTGCAATCTCCATTTGATTTATCAGGAGGGCAAAAGAGAAGAGTTGCGATTGCAGGTGTTCTAGCAATGGAGCCAAAGGTGCTGGTTCTAGATGAACCAACAGCAGGGTTAGATCCGAAGGGGAGAGATGAAATCCTAAATCAGATTGCATATTTGCATAGAAAAAGCGATATGACGATTGTATTAGTATCACATAGTATGGAAGATGTTGCAAAGTATGTGGATAAATTATTGGTTATGAATCAAGGAAGCATTCTGTACTATGATGAACCACAGGTTGTGTTTGCGCATTATCAAGAATTAGAAGCAGTCGGACTCGCGGCACCTCAAGTTACGTATATTCTCCATCAGCTAGAGGAACGAGGAATTCATGTGAATACAGAAGCTACTACAGTACAGCAAGCAGCAGATGAAATATGGAAGGTAATAAAGAAGAATGATTAGAGATATAACGATTGGACAATATTATCCAGCAGATAGTAAAGTCCATAGACTAGATCCAAGAACAAAAATTGTATGTACGCTATTATACTTAATATCTTTATTTATGTTTCAAAGTGTACTTGGATATGGAATGGCACTGGTATTTTTGGTTTGTTGCATTAAAGTATCTAAAGTACCATTTCGTTTTATTGCTAAAGGATTAAAGCCGATATTGATGTTGTTGATGATGACAATTATTTTTAATTTGTTTTTAACTAATACAGGAACAATTATTTTTGCATTTGGAATTTTTAAAATTACAGACACAGGTCTAAGAACAGCGGTATTTATGGGCGTAAGGCTTATGTTGCTGATAGCGGGCTCGAACATAATGACATTGACGACAACTCCCAATGCGCTTACAGATGGAATAGAGAAGTTATTATACCCATGTAATAGAATCAAGATGCCAGTGCATGAAATTGCAATGATGATGTCGATTGCACTTCGCTTTATACCGATATTGATTGAAGAGACAGACAAGATTATGAAAGCGCAAATTGCTAGGGGGGCGGACCTTGAAAGTGGTAATATCATACAAAAAGCTAAGAGTATGATTCCGATATTAGTGCCACTATTTGTATCAGCATTTCGTCGAGCGAATGATCTTGCAATGGCGATGGAAGCGAGATGTTACCGTGGTGGAGATGGCAGAACGAAGATGAAACCATTAGTATATAAACAGAGAGACTATATGGCGTATGGTGTCGTAATTATTTATGCGATTTTATTAGTTGTGATAGGTAGATATATTCCATTTACTATATGGGTATTTTAGTAAGAGGATGAAGAGTAGATGAGGTATTATGAAACGAATTAAATTAACGATAGCATATGATGGAACAAAGTATTGTGGATGGCAGATTCAGCCTAATGGTATTACGGTAGAAGAAGTGTTAAATAAAGTGATTTCGAAAGTGACAGGCGTTAAAACCACAGTGATAGGAGCAAGTCGTACAGATTCAGGTGTTCACGCATATGGGAATGTGGCAGTCTTTGATACAGAATCTCGGATTCCGCCAGATAGATTTAGCCATGCATTGAATCAGAAACTTCCAGATGATATTTACATTGTACAATCAGAAGAAGTAGCAATGGAATTTCATCCGAGATACTGCGAGACAGAGAAAACGTATGAATATCATATTATAAATACGAAATCACCGATGCCAACGGATAGATTTACTAATTATTTCGTATCCTACTCATTGGATATAAAGAAAATGCGGGAAGGTGCGAGATATCTAGTAGGGACACATGACTTTGTGAGCTTCTGTAGTGCACATTCAGGGGTGGAAAATACAATACGCACTATTTATAGCTTAGAAATCATCGAAAGACAAGACAAGCCAGGTGCGATAGACGTTCGAATTACAGGAAATGGATTCCTTTATAATATGGTGCGTATTATAATTGGAACATTGGTTCAAGTGGGGAGAGGATTCTGTGAACCGGAGAAAGTAAAAGAGATGCTAGAAGCGAAATGCAGAACAGAAGTAGGCGTGACAGCGCCAGCTCAGGGTCTGTTTTTGGTGGAGATACGATATAAGTAGGAGTGAAAATATGCTTAAATGCTAATTAAATTTGATTAGGTGTGATGAAAAATTCGAACTCACTTATGAATGAGAGGGATTAAAATGCAGGAGAGATATCAAGAACAATCGATAAAGCAGACATATATAAAATATTTTGTTAGAAATGTATTGGTTCCAGTAAGTATCATATTTATAATTTCAATAT
>JAWXVA010000184.1:0-3609 GCA_044425815.1 Eubacteriales bacterium | reverse complement strand
GGTTGGATATTAGTGCTAATGATGATATTACAAATCCTAATTGCAAATGTATTGGAATACGAAAGTCTGGACAGTAATAAAGTGGAAAGTTATCAGTATTATTACGAAGTGCTTCAAGGGGAGATTACAGAAGAAAAGTTAGAGTTTGTAAACAAGGAAGAAGAATGGATTGATGGTTACGGAAAAGCCGTACAGGAATTAGATGAGCAGTATAGAACGGATGAAATTACAGATATCCAATATATCGATCGCATAGAAGAACTCAATCAGTATCGATATAGGGCAGCGGTGTTTGAAGATGTCCAAACGTATGTGAATTACCTTCAGGAAAACAATGGATTAGAATATATGAATGAAGAACACATGGACGATTATCTGCACAGAGATATCCCATATATCTTAATCATAATTATTATATTAAATGTTGTAATCTCTTTTCAAAAGGAAGAATCCATGTATTTACTTACAGGAATTACAAGAAAAGGAAGGAAAAAGTTAATAAAAACGAAGGTTATAACACTGATGATGGTAAATTCATTGATTTTCTTTTTGTATTTTCTATTAAGTTTTCTAGTGGAATTTGATATGCGATATCTGTCAGAGCTGTTGTTACCAGTAAAAAGTATTCGAACTTTTGCAGAATCTTGGTTTGATGGGAAAATCGTAACGATGATGATTCTGTCATTTATATTGCAATGGCTTGCAGTTTTGTTCTTATCTGATATTACTGCGTTGATGTGTCTGAAAACAAGAATTAGCAGCTTGAAAATATGTATTCTGGAAATGGGCGTTTTTATACTTTCCTTTTATGTGTTTTCAAATACAAAATGGATTTATTATATACTGCCAATTGGAGGATTTTATCCTGTAGAGTATTTTAGTGATAACAGGGAATTGTGCGTTGCTTTGATTCTATCACTTGTTGCAACAGTATATTTATATTTGAAGAAAAATAAGATGCTTACTATTCCTATGGTGACTATCCTGATAACAGTTTTCTGTGTTGGATGCCAAAGTCAAGAGTCCGCAGATGGAGATATGATGTACAGCAATTGTAATGGGATTTATAGAAATGAACGAGTTACAGTTGACCAATCTGAGAATTTGATGATAGATGTTCAAACAGGAGATCAATATCAACTTAATAGAGATCCGCTGAAGAATATCGAATCTATTGGCAATGGCTATATGGATCATCAATATTTTTATTTTATTGAGATGAGTGATATGGAATGGTCTATACAGCGTTTGAATACGGAAAACTTTGAACAGGAAGAAATCTATAGCGATTCCCTTTTGGAATACGATATCCTTGGAAATGTTATTTCTACACCAGTTGCAAATAACCCTACGCAACTCTTTGTAAATGATGAGACAATTTATGTGGCATACTACAATCGAGTAGAAGTGCTATCGCCCTACCAGAAGGCAAACCTATTATTTGACGGTGCAGCATATATAATCACCGTGGAGGAAGACAATCTATATTATATTAATGATAAAAATCAATTGACACTATATAATCTGACAACAGGAGAACATGAGTTGTGTATGGATGCATTGGTTTTGGATGTATACATGGATGAGGACTGGATTTATTATAAATCATTTAAAGATGAAATATTATATAGATTCAATCGAGATGAAAAAACACTGGAATTATTATTAAACAAAAGTATTAATTTCTATCAAGTAGTAGAGGATAGTATTTATTATACTACGCTAGATGAGTCTGGGATTCAGAGTTATTCCTGTGAGAATGATACAACAGAGTATATGTTGGAAGCATATAAAATATATGGATTTTCGGTATTTGGAGATGTGATTTTCTTCAATGCTTATAATGAAGAACTACAAAAAATAATATTATACTACTATAGTGAGGAGGTAGGTGTTAGTGAACAAGTACAATATATAAATATAAATTAGTTTAAGAAAACGGATGGCAAGTAGATTGCTGTCCGCTTTCTTGCATTTAGGGGTATGGTTAAAAAATAACCGATAAATGGTTGAAAATGGAAGTTAATTGGGTCGTTTTATATTCTGTATGTTTGCGGTCTTCCTTGATATGATTTTTATATATTAGGAGGTATACATATGGATAAAATGAGAAAAAATACGAATATTTTAATAGGGAAAAGATTAAGAGAGGCAAGGAAAAATTTAAACTATAAGCAGTTAGATTTTGCAGATAAACTTGGTGTATCTGAGGAGCATTATCGTAAGCTTGAATCTGGGGCAACTGGATTATCAGCAGATAAATTATTGACGCTTCATTGTGATTTTGGAATTGATCCTACATATTTAATTACGGGAGCATGTATAAAGGAATTAGACATGGAATACTATATAGCTAATTGTAATAGAGAGCAGAAAGAGGAGTTTACAGATAGATTGGTAGAATATTTGTCAAGAATGCTTAAAAATTATTAAGATAATTTTGCTTAGTAGGAAACAACATGGTACATATGCTTAGCGTTAAGGTGCAGAAGAACATCATAGAATAGATAAATGAGAGGTATAGGAAGTAAATATGGAAGTGATACAAGTAGCATGCCCTTGTTGTAGAAATAAGAGGTTATTCGATTTGTTGTATGGAGCAACTGGAACAATACAAATAAAGTGCCCGATATGTAAGCAAGTCATTGCGATACCGTTACATACATATAATAAAAAGTAAATAAAGGAACTACTGAGCCTAGGATCAGTATGGGAATGCCCATAGTCTAGATACCGCCGAGCCAGAGTAAAGCTGTTTTTAACAGGATTACTCTAGGCTTTTTTTTGTGCGCAGCTTTACTTGTTGTAGAGAAAGTTGTGCAGATGAAGAACATTAGAAGTCCACCTTCAGATTTTGATAATCGGAATATTAAAATTTGGAGAGAAGAATGGAATTTGAAAAGAGAAATGAGATTGGTTTCAGAATACAGAAACTTAGAAAAGAACGAAATATTAGTCAAGAGACAATGGGAGAGATGTTGGATATACATGCCAATAATATTTCCAAGATTGAAACAGGACGAAGTGCATTAAAATTAGATACGTTGATAAAGATAGCAGATTATTTTGAAGTAACACTAGACACTCTTGTAAATGGAGAAAAGGATGAGATATGTATTTGGGGATATTCTCAGTTATCGGACAAGAATAAACATAAAATTAAACAAACCATGCAAGCAATGGTTCATATATTTTTAGAAGAAGATGAGGAGAATTAGTAAGATTCAACGTACACGTTGGAAAAGTGGCAAAAAGTTCAACGTGCACGTTATGGTTTTTGAGGTCGGAACAACGTAAACTATATCTATGCTCTTGCAAAACAAGAGATACAGAACCTTGAAAATTAAATAGGACAAGCATATGCCTAGATAATATTTTCGCCTTTTAGGATTTGATATAGAAGGTGGTAAATTCCTAATCGTGCGTTGAAGTTTCTGCAGTAGTTCTTTTACTGTCCAACCCTAAAGATACTGAGCCAAGGAATTTACCTACCTGTGTTGCAGCAGGAGATAATGAGATATTACTAGCACCTATCCTTCGAGAAAGAATGGGTAGAGGTGGCACTAATCATAGAGCAAATGGGAATTGCTCTGTATTGTGATGAATAAG
>JAWXVA010000183.1:0-3634 GCA_044425815.1 Eubacteriales bacterium | reverse complement strand
TGAGTTCTTCGCCGTCGGTAATAAACAAACAGCATTGTTTTTGCATCCGGTCAAGGGTGGCGGAAGTAATGAATATATTACGTGGTGGTAATCCCACGAAAAAAATGATTGACCCAAGAAATTCTTACAAAATCAAAGAAAAAATATGAGGATGCCAAAGAGGGGCTAGCAGAATTAATCAAACTTAGAAATGAGCTTCGGAAAGATGAACTGATGTCGGCTGTTATAAAAAGCGATAAAAGCTATGAAGAAATCATGAGATTTATTCAAGGAAAGGACGAGGTTGAATAACATGCCTGAATATTCAAGAATACTTATTGAAGAATACTGTATGAATCATCCGAGAACGAAGAAGGCGGTATTTTTAGCGGATATGGTGCAGAAATCTTATGACATGGCGTATGAGCCAGAGGATTGCGAGCTCTTATACTTGGAACAATTAATCTCACGAGAAAGAAATTCAGAATTAAAAAGGGCGCTTGAAGATTTGGATGACTTCATGTGTGGGTATTAAAAAAGGGACTTAAAGTAACATGAATATAGGTTGCTTAAAGTCTCACTATATTTTGAGTGGTAAAATTTCTGGAAGTTAAGATGTATAGATAGGTGTCTTGACATTTGAGCCAACGAGTGTTATTCTTTTATCAATGTAAAAAAAGGGATCACAGTTTTTACATTAAAATACAATAACAAGGAAGAGTAGTCATCAGGGAGGATTAGCATTATGAATCAACTATTTAAAACAAAGTTAAACACATCAACAATCGTATTGATACCAGTATGTATCGGGATTAATTATTTAGGGAAATTATTTGCAGGGTTATTAAAATTACCATTGTGGTTGGATTCTATTGGAACTTGTATCGGTGCCTTATTAGGAGGTCCAATTGTAGGTGGTATTTGCGGTGCGGCAAATAATTTAATTTATGGATTAACAACAGGGGATAACATCACTTTAATCTATGCATTTACAAGCCTAGGAATTGGTGTGGCAGTGGGAATCATGGCTAGATTAGGTTTCATGGAGAGTTTCGGGAAAGCGATGATAACAGCTTGTGCAGCTGGTCTGACGGCAGTTGTTATTTCTACACCACTTAATATTATGTTCTGGGGTGGAACCACAGGGAATGTATGGGGCGATGCATTATTCGCAGCAACACAAGCAGCAGGGATGCCAGTAGCAATCGGTTCATTATTAGATGAAATCGTAGTAGATGTACCAGATAAATTATTGACATTGATGATTGTGTATTTCATTGCAAAAGGACTTCCAAAGAAAGTGAAATCACTTTACCAAGCAGAAGATAAGATTGAAGCATTATAAAATAAATATAAGGGTCGAATAATATGAAAAGTATAAGTTTGTACGTAGAAAATGGATCGTACTTAACAAAGATTCATCCATTTACAAAATTGATTTATATCATTACAGCGATTGTAACAGCTGTAATTAGCGGACAATTGATGGTGTATGGGCTATTCATTTTATTGAGTCTGGCAACTTTAGTAAGTGGGAAACTGATAAAAAAGGTCTTCCCACTTATTGTATTTTCATTTACCATTCTCATTACAATATTTTTAATCCATGGACTGTTCAATCAGAACAACAACCAAGTCTTATTTACTATATTCGGATTGAAATTTTATAAAGAAGGATTATTATATGCAAGTCGTATTGGGTTAAATATATTGAATATGCTATTATCATTTGCGATTTTGGTGCTTACAACAAAGCCATCGGTATTGGTGGATGAGCTGGAAATGATAGGGATGTCGCCTAAATTTGGATACATTATTATCTCTGTATTTCAAATCATTCCACAAATGATTGGAACATTTCATACAATTACAGATGCGCAAAGAAGTAGAGGATTAGAAACGGAAGGCAATTTATTTACAAGGATCAAAGCATTTATACCCTTGATTTCTCCTGTGGTAATGAGTAGTTTGATTAATACAAGAGAACGTGCTGTTGCGCTAGAAGTTCGTGGATTTGGTGCAAAATGCCAGAAAACATATCTGCAACATCAGAGAGTAACACTGAGGGATAAAGTGATTATGTGTTTACTTGTATTGTGTATGATTTTCGCAATTGTTGGGAGGGTTTTAGTATGGAATTCATAAAAATCGAAGGGTTAAAGTATCGTTATCCTGAAACAACAGATTTAGCATTGGATGATATATCATTTACAGTAAAGAAAGGGGAGTTTCTAGGAATCATCGGTGAAAATGGAGCTGGAAAAAGTACACTATGTCAAGCAATATTAGGATTAGTTCCTCAGTTTTATAAAGGCGCTTATGGTGGAAGCGTAGTGGTGGATGGATTAAATGCAAGTGAAATACCAGTATATGAAATGTGTCAGAAAGTAGGATTGGTATTTCAGAATCCATTTAATCAATTATCTGGAGCAAAAGACAATGTCTTTGAAGAAGTTGCTTTTGGTCTGCAAAATCTAGGCGTTGAACCAGAAGAAATAAAACGTAAAGTAGAATCTGTGTTACATAAATTAGAAATATATGAGTATAAGGATAAGAATCCATTTGAACTGTCGGGTGGTCAAATGCAACGAGTTGCTATCGCCAGCATACTAGCAATGGAACCGCCAGTTATTATCCTAGATGAACCGACTTCGCAATTAGACCCAGCAGGTAGTGAAGAAGTGTTTCACATTGTAGAACTACTAAAACAAACAGGAATTACCATTATTATGGTAGAACACAAGATACATAAGCTAACAAGATACTGTGATAAAATTATGGTATTACAACAGGGGAAATTAGTTGCAATCGATACACCAAAACAGATATTTGCTAGAGATGATTTGGAGGAACTTGGAATCCAACCATTAACAGCGCAAGGAAAAGTAGTGTATTCAGATTTAGAGAAAGCTAAAATAAAGAACTATTATAAAGTAGAAAATATTTCTTTCAGCTATGATGAGAATACACAAGTACTGAAGAATTGTTCCTTTGAAATAGATGGAAGAACGACAGCGATTGTAGGGCAAAATGGGGCAGGGAAAACAACAGCAGTTCGATTATTAAAAGGCCTATTAAAACCACAAAAAGGCACAATTCATTATAAAAATGAGAATATAGCAACTAAAACAGTTGCTATGTTAGCTGGTGAAGTTGGCTATGTGTTCCAGAACCCCGACGATCAATTGTTTAAATATACTGTATTAGAAGAAGTGATGTTTGGAGCATTGAATCTGGGGATGAAAGAAGAAGCTGCTAAAGAAAAAGCAATGATAGCTCTAGCCAAAGTAAAACTTCAAGATAAAATGATGGAAAATCCATATGATTTAGAATTAGCAGAACGTAAAATGGTAGCAGTTGCTTCCGTTCTTGCAATGGATCCAGAAGTGATCATTTTAGACGAACCGACGATTGCCCAAGATTACAAGGGGAAATGTTTGCTAAAAGAAATCATTAGAGATTTGAGAGAAAATGGGAAAGCAGTAATAGCAATATTACATGATATGGAATTTGTGTCAGAAGTATTCGAAAGAGTGATTGTCATGGCTCATGGAGAAATACTAATGGATGCAACGCCAGAATTAGTATTCCAAGAAATAGAGATACTTCATGAAGCTAGATTGGAGGCTCCTGTTTGTTGAATTACCCATTATTT
>JAWXVA010000182.1:0-3664 GCA_044425815.1 Eubacteriales bacterium | reverse complement strand
GATTCTTCACTCAAGGTCATTACATCTCTAGCGATTGGACCTGTAATTAAGATAACACAACTTCCCAACAATCCTGCTATAATACTAATCACCAAAAATCTTTTTGCATATCTTTTGGTTTCCTCTATCTTACCTTCACCTATTGTCTTTCCTAAGTATATCGCTGTCGCGTTGCTAATCCCAAATACAACTACCATTGAAAATTGACGTAACACCTGCGTCACTGCATTGGCCGCTACAGCTGCACTCCCCAAATTCCCTATTACTACTGAATGCATGGAGAATCCGAGCCCCCATATCATCTCATTCACAATAACTGGCATAGCATATCGAACATAATCAGATACTAGCAATTTATCAAAGCGAATCATATATCGCATACGTATTTGAACGATTTTGTTCTTGAAGAACGCATAGAACATTACTATTGTCACTTCTAAAATTCTAGCCACTAATGTTCCAATAGCCGCCCCTTGAATCCCTAGCTTCGGGAATCCAAACAATCCAAATATTAAAACTGCATTGACTCCAATATTCACACCAAGTGAAATACTATATACCACCGTAGCAATCACTACTCGTTCAATGCTTCTCATTACATATAAGTATACTTGTGTGATTGCAATTAAAACATAAGAAAAACATACAATTCGCAAATACTTCACAGCTTCCTCTATCACCTCTGGATCCGAGGTAAAAATGCGCATCGCCTGTTCTGGAAAGAAATATCCTATAATAGTAAATATAATTGCTACCGCTACTCCAAAAACCATTCCCATTCCCAGGATTTTCTCAATAGCTTGATTGTCCCGTTTTCCCCAATACTGTGCCGTTAGCACTGTGATTCCCGAGGTAATCCCAAACAAAATCAATGTCATAACAAATTGTATTTGACCTGCAAGCGACGCTCCTGATAATACCTTTTCCCCAACTCTTCCTAACATGGCAACATCTGCTGCTGTTACTCCTACATTAATTAAATTCTGTAATGCCATTGGAATTACAAGCGCTGTAACAGATATGTAGAATTGTTTCCAGTTAATCGAATCATACTTCTGATTCTTTCCTTCTTGCTCTATTGATTTATTCATCGCTATTAATTCCTTTATTCTATATTTTTCCATCCTCATATTCAATTTATTCTATACTAGTTTTATAGACCATAGTCTACAAATTCAATATATCATCTCTCCCCTCTATCAGTCAACAATATTTTCATTTAACATTGTTTTTTACCTATATATACGTTATAATTTGTATACAACTTTTTATTTAGTACTCAAAATTACATTTGGTACACAGATTTTCATTTCGTATACGAAAGGTTTCACAACGATGACAAGACTCTCATTAGCTGATCAAGCATATAACACAATAAAAAATAATATATTAAACCTAACTTATCCACCAGGTATGCCTCTTACAGAATCTCAGCTAGCTGATGCATTAGGGATGAGTCGCAATCCAGTGCGCACCGCCATCAAAATGTTAGAATCAGAAGGGCTTATTGTATCCGACTATTACAAAACGAAGATGGTTAAAGAAATTACAAAAAAAGACATAGAGGAAATGTATCAACTCAGAGAGTTGATTGAAACTGAAGCATTACAATTAATCTTCTCTTCCAATAGATTCGAAGAGTATTCCTATCGAATTGAAGAAAAAGTAGTTCGCATGCACGCTGTTGCTGCTGATATGTACGAATGGGAAATAGCTGATATGAATATGCATATGGAAATCATCAGCATTCTTGATAACAGCAGAATCAATCGTATGTACGAAGCTAACCTCTGCGAGGCGATTCGCATGGGACTATATTCCGTAAAAAATGGAATGCACATTCCAAAAACCAATACAAATCTCAAACGAATGGTTAAACATATGCGTTCTGGCGATTACGATAATGCCTACCATATACTAAAAAACGATCACTTTACGATCGGTAAATCTAGTGCATTACGAAAATAATTCTTACCTCGTAATAGATCCTAAAAAAGCTGTAGCCAGATAATTCTTTCAGCTTGAAATTCAAGCGAATGTCTTACCTGCTACAGCCCTATTATTTTACTCTTTTGTACACTTTTATGCTTCTGCTACTCTGTATATTTCTCTACTTGATTCTCAATTAGTTCCATATCATCAAAGTAATTAATCTTCATAGCGCCGCGAACGTCATGCAAAGTCTCTGCTGCTGCCGCTTGTGCCACTTTAGTTCCTTGTTTCAATATCTCATACACTTCTGGAATTTTCTTTGCCCATTCCTTTCTTCTTTCACGAATCGGAGCTAATTCTGCTTGAAGTACATTATTCAAGAATTTCTTGACTTTCACATCTCCTAGGCCACCACGAGTATAGTGTGCCTTCAATGCTTCTAAGTCTTCATATTCTGGTAAAAATTCTTCGAAATGCGCTGGTTTACTAAATGCTTCTAGATATACAAATACAGGATTTCCTTCTACTTCACCTGGATCTGCCACATTAATATGATTAGGATCTGTAAACATCGACATCACTTTCTTCTTAATAACATCTGGTTCATCTGCTAAATAAATGCAATTCCCCAGCGATTTGCTCATCTTGGCCTTACCATCTATACCTGGCAAACGCAAGCAGACTTTACTATCCGGTAATATAATCTTAGGTTCTACTAACACCTCACCATACACTGAGTTAAACTTATGCACAATTTCCTTGCATTGTTCCAACATAGGAAGTTGGTCTTCTCCAACTGGTACTGTCGTTGCTTTAAATGCTGTAATATCCGCTGCTTGGCTAATCGGATACGTAAAAAATCCAACAGGTATACTTGACTCAAAGTTACGCATCTTAATCTCAGTCTTCACTGTAGGATTACGCTGTAAACGTGACACTGTAACTAAGTTCATATAATAAAAAGATAATTCTGTTAATTCTGGAAGCATAGACTGAATAAATATATCTGTCTTACTAGGATCAATTCCTACTGCAAGATAATCCAACGCAACTTCTATAATATTCTCTCTTACCTTCTCTGGATTCTCTGCATTATCTGTCAATGCTTGCGCATCAGCAATCATAATAAAAATCTTCTCATATTCTCCTGAATTCTGCATCTCCACGCGTCCTCTAAGAGAACCTACATAATGTCCTACATGTAATCTTCCTGTCGGTCTATCACCTGTCAAAATAATTTTACCCATCACATACTCCTATATTTCTATTAATTTCTATTAATTTCTATTCACCATCATTAAGTTAATACTAATATAGATTGTACCACAATATAATAGGCAAACAAAGCGAAAATTACATCAAATCTTAATTAAAATCTAATTAATTTTGCAAGCCCATCTACCATTAGTCGCTAGTATACGCATTTTTGAGCTTCTTCTATCGAAATACTAACTTGCTTTACCAATTGTTGTATGATTTCCTCCTTTGCAAACTTCATATCTCGCAACATGGATATGATTCCCTCTATCTTTGCTGCCTTTTCTTTCTCTGTAACATACTCCCTCATAGCTGTGCACATGACATCTTTCTCATCTTCTAATTGCTCCATAAATTCCGTAGCATCTGCTTCGATTCCTGTACTATCGATTAGTTGCTGTGCCAGTTCTATCTTCGCTGTCTTTTCTTTCTCTGTAACATACTCCCTCATAGCTGTGCACATGACATCTTTCTC
>JAWXVA010000181.1:0-3682 GCA_044425815.1 Eubacteriales bacterium | reverse complement strand
TGGGACGAATCTAGTGGGAATTACAGTCTGGAAGCAGGAAAAGAAGTAAATCAGACTGTAAAAAGGTGTAAAATACCAAGAAATCAAGATAAAGTAGTGGGAAATTACAGTCTGGAAACAGGAAAAGAAGCAAGTTAGACTGTAATCGTGTGTAAGGAGATTAGGATGAAATTATCAATTATTGTACCAGTGTATAACATAGAAGAATACATCGGTGGTTGCATAGAATCTATATGTAACTTAACAATCAAAGATTTTGAATTAATTGTGGTTGACGATGGTTCTAAGGACAATTCCCTACAGATATGTAGAGAATATGCAGAGAAAGATCATAGAATTAAAGTCATTACGAAGCCTAATAGTGGCGTATCAGCTACTAGAAACATGGGACTTGATATTGCTGCGGGAGAATATGTCATGTTTGTTGATGGCGACGATGCAGTAGATCCTATGATGGCAGAAATCTTAATCACCGACATGGAAGAACAAGCCAGCATAGAACATCAAGCCAACATAGAACATCAGGCCAGCACAGAACATCAAGCTAGCATAGAACATCAAGCCAGCAACGAAGAACAAGCTTCTTCGCATCTTGTGATGGCTTGTTGTGGACATCAGCTTATTCGTGAGATCCCGAACGTTGTAGAGACTTGTTACCAAAAGAATGCTAGTAGACCTGCCCAAATCACAGATAGCGATGTAGAATTAGACCGTATGATTGCATGGGAGACTAGCTGTGCGTTATGGGATCGAATCTATCGTAGAGATTTAATCGGTGATATTCGCTTTGTAGAAGGTGCGTTGACGGAAGATAAATTCTTCAATGTTCAGTATTTATTACAGAATAAAGGGAAAGTAAGCAAGCGTGAAGAAGAGTTCTATCGTTATCTTGTGAGAGAAAATTCAAGCTCACGAGTAGGATTTTCAGAGAAATTCTTCGCATTATTAGATGTAGCGCAGCAGACGATTGATGTAACAGCCAATGAATCAGAGGCTTTGCAAGAGAGTGCGTTATTCAATATGTATCGCACCAAGTTATACATCTTATTACTGATTACAGCGGCGAATCAGCAAGGGAAATACAAGTCACTATTTAAAGAATATATGAATTACCTTGAGGAGCATAAGGCGATTCTTGAAAAACGACCATTACCTGCCAAAGTGCAGAAACAATATAGATTATTAAAGATACATCCCAACGTGTTGTCCATAAGTATGAGAACGATAAAATGCATCATCCAGATGTTACTACGCATACGTAACACAATCCGCGGGAACTAGAACAAGCAACAACAGAAACCAATCACAACAACAATCAATAACAGGAATTAACAACAAGCAACAACAACTAGCTAGCATAGATGGCGATAAGAAGAGAAAGATATAGGTCAAGTATGAAGACAAACAAATACATTAACAATGCAAGTTGGATTATCAGCGGACAAGTACTGCAGATGATAATCTCACTCTTTGTGGGAATGGTATCAGCGAGGTATCTTGGGCCCACGAACTACGGAACAATTACATATACGGCAGCATTTGTAGCATTCGTAAGTTCGATTGCGAATTTAGGAGTAGATGGAATTATCATCAATGAATTTGTGGCTGATAAAAAGCATGAAGGACAGCTGCTAGGTACAGCAATCGTAATGAAATTAGTTTCGAGTTGTGTGTGTAGTTTAGGAGTTTGTACGATTATCTATGTATTGAAAGATGGAGATAAGGAAGTAGTAACAATAGCATTCTTGCAATCAATGGGTATGGTGGCACAGTCATTTGCGATTATAAAATGTTGGTTCCAAGTGAAATTACAATCTAAGACAACCACGATGGTCGCCTTAGTGGCATATATTCTAGTGGTGCTTTACAAGATAGTAATCTTAATTTTACAGAAAAACATTGTTTGGTTTGGATTCACGTCTTGTTTAGAAAACACGTTGATCGCATTATTTTTATATTACAATTACAAGAAATATGGTACTCAGAATTTTTCGGTCTCGTGGACAGCGGGGAAACGATTGCTTGGTAAAGGATATCATTTTATCTTATCGGGACTCATGGTAGCAGTCTATGGATATATGGATAAAATCATGATTGGTGAATTCATGGATGACACAGCCGTAGGATATTATGGCGCGGCGATGTATATCTGCCAGCTATGGCCATTTATTCTGACAGCGATTATTGATACATTTAAGCCGGCGATCTATGAACATAAACAAACGGAGAATAAGGTGTTGTATGAAAAGAGAATGACTCAACTTTATGCGGCAGTTATCTGGATTAGCATAGCGGTATCCGTTGGAATCACCTTATTTGCGAAATGGATTATCCTCATCCTTTATGGACAAGAATACTTGCCAGCAGTAGCAGCACTTCGCATCATTACGTGGTATACCGCATTTGCATATATCGGCGTGGCGAAGACGATATGGCTAGTAGCAGAAGATAAGCAGAAATACGAGAAGAGACTCTGCGTTATGGGAGCCATTGCAAATGTAATTTTAAATATTATATTTATTCCGACTTATGGTATAATAGGTGCAGCAGTTGCCACATTGGTGACACAAATTATCACGAATTTCATTATGCCACTATTGATTCCAGAAATTCGAACCATTGGGAAACAGACCATTGATGCGTTCTTGTTACGCAATGTAATTACGAAAGAGCAAGCGAAAGAATTAGCAGGGCAAGGAGTCGTACTGATTAAGTCGAAACTCAGAAAATAAGCACAACCAAGAAACAAAATAAGTACAACCAAGAAATAAAGAAGCACAATCAAGAAACAAAGAAGTACAACCAAGAAACAAATAAGCACAACCAGAAACAAAATAAGCACAATCAAGAAACAAAAAAATACAAGAATATATAAAGGATATAGGAGGAAGCAATTATGTTCGCAAATAAGACATTATTAATCACAGGAGGTACAGGTTCATTTGGAAATGCTGTACTCAATAGATTTCTTAAGACTGATATTGGAGAAATCAGAATCTTCTCCAGAGATGAGAAGAAACAAGACGATATGCGTCACGAGTTCCAACAAAAGATGCCAGAAGTGGCAGATAAGATTAAGTTCTATATCGGAGACGTAAGAGATATCAATTCTGTAAATAACGCAATGCACGGAGTAGATTACATCTATCATGCAGCGGCACTGAAGCAAGTACCATCTTGTGAATTCTTCCCAATCGAAGCGGTGAAGACGAACGTACTTGGAACAGAGAATGTATTAACATCAGCGATTAATCATGGAGTAAAGAGTATCGTATGTTTATCGACAGATAAGGCAGCTTATCCAGTAAATGCAATGGGAACATCAAAGGCGATGATGGAGAAAGTAATCGTAGCGAAATCAAGAACGATAGCAGAAGACAAGACAAAGATTTGCTGTACACGTTACGGCAATGTAATGTGTTCACGTGGTTCGGTTATTCCATTATGGATAGAGCAAATTAAAGCAGGAAAACCAATTACAATTACAGAGCCATCTATGACAAGATTCATTATGAGTTTAGATGAAGCAGTAGACCTTGTATTATTTGCATTTGAGCATGGTTCAACAGGCGATATTATGGTGCAGAAAGCCCCAGCTTGTACGATAGAAGTATTAGCACAAGCGGTGAAAGCATTATTCCCAACAGAAGACGAAATCAAAGTAATTGGAATTCGTCACGGA
>JAWXVA010000180.1:0-3685 GCA_044425815.1 Eubacteriales bacterium | reverse complement strand
CCTGTCTCACCGTTACCTGATTTTCTATAATATAATTGGCAATCTCCATTGCCCGCTCTTCTATGTAATCCTTCACAAAGAATCCCCTACATACTTTTTTACAATGTATGCAGGGGAGATCCATATTATACTTATTTTTACACTCCACACCTATCAATTACATCAATTTAAACTCATCATAAATCAAATACAATGCCAATAATGGACCATTTTCATATCCTTGCTCTGGATACTCTTTTTGGAGTTTGTAAAATTGCTTCAATAATAACTCTGAACACTGTACTTCCCTCTTAATCCCAAGTGCCAAGCAAACCATAGCACGTGCTATTGGATATTTAATTTCCTCAATATTTTCTATTAAATCCTCCACATATTTAGCATCTGCAATAGCCAATGCCAATGTAGCTATTTCAACAAATTCATCTTGTCCATTATTTCTAATACGTTTCACAATAAGAGGCATAATTTGCTCTTCCATAGATAATACTTTCTCTAATATATGTTCTCGATTTATTATTATTTTAGATCTACGCATACATTTAACCAAATCTTCTGGGCAAGCAATCTGCATAATTTCTGCTTTATCTTTCTCAATTTCCGCTATTCTCTCTTCGTCTAAGAAAGGAGAAGTTGCATCATCAAGAATATGATTTAATTCATGGCTTCTCATCATAATCAAGCTAAAATATAATATCATAGCTGCTGTTCTTTCTCCCAACATATTTTGTTTAAAGAACTTTGCTGGCAAATGAACCTTTTCACCATTTTTATTTTCACTAAAAATCTTTTCCTTGAATGTCTCAATAATATCTTCTGCAACTTCTTCTGGCAATCTTCCATTTATGTTAATCTTATTTCTCACATTTTTAAATACTGGTTTATAATAATTAATATCATCTTGAATGTCTTGTAAATAATGTTCCTTATGTTGATTTTTATACTCATTATCAATATAGCACTGATCATTTTCATCTGAAAATACCAATCTATCAAATATATTTGTTACACTATCTTGCAATTCTATTGCTATAGTATTAACCCATAGTAAATATTTATCAAATACACTTGCGTACACAATAGGGCTAATTGCAATTACCTTATTCTGTTCTTTTGATTTCATTAATAACTCTAAAACAGCACCCTTTTTCTGATCACGTTCTAATTTATCTGGTATGTTATTCACAAAATCTTCTAATGTTGTTCTATAGTAGCTCTTTGTTTCATCATCTAAATCATAAAACTGATATCCTATCTTTTCTGCTAATACTTCACCTATTGTTGTCTTTCCAACATTTGTAACTCCAAACAATAACACTATCATACTTTTCACCTCACTCCATGCCAAACTAAGCCTTTTCCTAATTTCTTATTTTCCCACAACACTTTTTATATTTTTTTCCACTTCCACATGGACAAGTATCATTAGGATATATTTTCTTTACCCCTCTTTCAACTTCTCCATTTATCCCACTGGAATACGACATCGTAGGAATGATACTCGCCGAACTTTCCAAATCAATATTCATCCCTAAATTCTCTAACTCGTTATAACTACTCCTCAATAATTCCGCTGCAGTTGTGCTTCCTGGTGTAATTGTAAGATTATCTAAATCTATAGGATTATTCTGTAGCATTTCATTCGGAGTATGTCCACAATTACTCCATAATCTAGTTGAATTCATTATCTCCATTATATAACTCACGACTTCATTTGCCTGCTCCATGTCTTCCATTAGTATATCGAATCTCTCCAATTGTGCGAAAATATACTGAACACATCCCATGGGATTGTTTATATTTCTCATTTGCCCCATATCCGAACCATAGTCATGAATTTCATCTAGAATGTCACCTACATAATCTATTGCCTGTATTCCTCTTTTGTCTGCCACTTTCTTAAAGTTCTTCATATAATTACGCTCTAAATACCTCGTAAATCTTTTCTCCGCTATACTTACTTCTCTATAGTCTACATCTGCATACCGTAAAAATTCTCTTCCAGATGGTATATATCGCACTTTCTCTACCGATTCCCAATACAATTCACGGAAATAAGATGTTGCGTTTTCATAGAAGAATTCGTCTAAATGTTCTTCTGTAATCTCCGTATTCTGGTTACGAAAGAACTTAAACATTTCTTCTATTTCCTCTTCCTGCTCCTCTTTAAAGCATTCGTGTAGAATCAGTCCATCTAGAGTCATACACACATCTGGTATCATATTTCCAATCATATTAGTAAGGACTGCTGTACACATATGCTTTGGGTTAAATACGATTGAATGTGCGTATTTTTCTCCCCAACGTATATATCCATCTTCTTTCCATATTTTCTTTTCATATTGCCTTAACAACGACTCTAATTCTATAATGTGAATTACACCATATAAATGAACAGCCGCCAATGTATATTGCCGAATCATGTCTGCGTATGCTCTGCGTTTCGTATATACTTGGTCAGTCGCAAGCATATTATAGTCATCTTCACATCCATAAGATGCTAGCACTTCCCTTATTTCATCCCCATCGCAACCTATAGTCATACAAAAACATTCAAAAATAGTATCCTCGCCCAATGCTTCTGCAATCAAATTTACTTTTTCCTGTTTTTTTAATTTGTATGGATTCTCAGCCATCTCACAAATTTTTCTACAGATTTCTAAAGTTGCCTCATCTAGAAACTCATATTGTGACTCATCAAACACCTCAAATGTTTGTTCCGCCACTGTCTGTAGAAATTCACTTTTAGTTCCATCTGCCATTTCCCTGATATCACAATTTCTTGCAATAACTTGTACTACAATATTCAGTAACATATCAATGTCTTTTACATAATATTTCTTTAAATGTTTCTGTATTTTATCTTTTCTACTCATTTCCTCATACCAATTCTACTTTCTCTAATCCATTGTTTTCAAGTCCGTTTTTGGGGTCGATTTTAAATTATTTTAATCCCTCTAACATACATATGTAACTCAATTAAAAATCAAATGCATATTTGTATTTCTTTCAAGCGAATGTTCGGCTTTCTCTATGTATTTCCATGTCTCCTTATATGTTCCTGGTACAGCTACCGAATCACTTGAAATAAATTCTATAAACGCTTTCAAATCATCTTCATATTTTTCTGCAAAATCATCTGCCATTTCTTCTTTCTCTTCATTTGTAAAATCTTGCAATGCATTAAAGAGAACATGTTCTAAATTACACGAATTAAAATATATTCTATAATAAATTCCATGAATTTTTCCAGTCGTACGTAGTTTGAACAAAACGTCCGACTTCTTCTCATTTCTGCGATTTATTGCGTCTACTTTTTTTGCTTCTATGTGGTCTTCATAATACTGAACCTTCTCTACATCAGCATGCACTACCTTGTTTCTAGTAAACGCTCCATCCATATCCGAAATATGAATAATTCTCAAAAAATCGCTATCCCCATAGCCATACCTTTCATTCAATTCATCAATCAATAATCCAACTTTTGTACATATATTATCTATGGTCGAGTAATCATCTGCTGTAATATCTCCACGTACTACAACAAATTGGACTTCATCACCATGAAAATGTGCCTTAAATATACTTCCTAGCGCAGCTGCATCGCTAGGCCCCTCTACGATTACTGCAACGACTTTCTTTTTACTCATGCCTGATACCTCTTCCAGCCTTCCTAAATGCCCTTGCT
>JAWXVA010000179.1:0-3691 GCA_044425815.1 Eubacteriales bacterium | reverse complement strand
TCTGATTCCCATAAACCAATGACGTAAACTGCAACTTCTTCCATGACTACTGTGACGTGTTGTGATCAAGATTATCTACCGATACAATTTTTGCACTTCCATCAATTTTAGTATTCATACTATCATCTTCAACTGTATTTAATAAAGTAATAGAACGCTCAGCATACGATATGACTGTATTAAAATCAACGCTATTTATATCTAACTTTCTAAAATCCTCTTTATTTTGAATAAATTCGAAATTTTCAACATAAGCGGCTTCTACTTCCTCCATAGTTTGAATATCATCAATATTGATTTTGCTTACAGTAGTGTCATCAAGACTAGCTTCACTCTTTGCCTCAGTCAGGGTATCCTCTCCCTCTTGCTCACTTTCTTCATTATCATTGGTTGCTTCTACAATTTTAGTCTCTTGTTCATTTTCACTACTGGAACAAGCTATTAAAGAAAAACTCGCAATTAATAATACAACAATAAAAACTCGTTTTTTCATACATCCTCCCACATTTATTTATTTTGATAAAAGTACTACTTATGTTTTATCCTCATTAAATTTGAATAGTCTTGTTTTATAACACCCTGTAATCATTCACTCATGATTCACGCTTACTTTACTTGATAACCCTAAACACCGGTACTAGCAACCAGATATCAAGTCCTTGCCACATTGTGGTGCTATAACCGATTTTATTTCTGTTTTGCCTCCTTTATGTTGTTCTTAATAATTTGACTCTTTTGATTTTCCATCACTACTATCTATAGATGATGCTTATAACAATTTCATTACCAGTAATCTTTGTGTAAAGCAATATAAGTAATTTCAAATTTCTATTAGCCTCTTGCAACAGTTGTATTCAATTGTGCATATCAAATAATGAATATATAAAACATGTTTTTATTATACTACAAGATGTAATAAATAGTAAATATTAAATCGAGGATAAAATTATGATTTTTAAACAAAATAAAAGTGAAAAGACAGTAATAAGTATTAGATTAGATACTGAATTACTAGAACGTATAGATAAAATGGCTACAGCTAGGAATTTATCTCGGAATGAAATCATTTGTCAGGGTATATCGTATGCTTTAGATGTTGAAGAGTCGAAAGCTTAACTTCATAATAGGATAGATTTATGGAAAAATACACATTATACCTAGATGAATGTACTACAAAATCATTCACTACAAATATAGCCTCATTTTCAATGGCCGGGGTTATTATCAAAAATAAGGATTATTCTATTATAGAGAACAAGTTAAATATATTGAAATGATCCGTATGGGCGAATGAACCTACTCCACAAAATGTAATTTCACATCAAATGGAGTTCAATAATGCAATACGCTCAAGATCTGACATACAGATAGTCGTAATATCCGCAGTTTAAAATTAATTTGAATTGCAAAAAGCTGTATGTATCATTAGAAGGTATTTTTGATACAGGTCTTTTACATGTATTGGCGCAACGGTAGATAAAATACTTTACAACAATACTTTTAAAATTGTCCAGGTGTTTATTTGATTTGTATATTCAAATCATTTTAGAAAACTTCTGTCATTTTCTATGTGCTAATAATGGTAAAGGCAAAATTGTATGCGAATCGCGAGATATAACTTCTGACCAACGAATGCGTGATAGATATTATCATATCAAATTAATGGGTTCTATGTATATGCAAAAAGAAGTTATGGAAAAACACTTACTATCAATTGACTTTGTAGATAAAAAAAAGAATAATTGTAGACGAACATTATATCAAAGGACTTGCTGAATAGACAGGTCCTTTGCAATATCTATAATATTTTCACTATTACAAACGCGCCACTATAGTATGCAAGACAACCTCAAAGCTTTTATCGCTATTACCTTTGTCATTGTTTCGCCCCTCTGCTTATAGACCCATAACATACACCACAAAATTTGCATTTTTATTACTTACATACTTTCTAATCAACTCTTCACTGTTAGCCGACAAATTAATAAATCACAGCTTACCTCATCTGCGACATTTTAATTTATCTTACAACTAAATATACTGCCCCCCATGTGTCGTTCTTTGCGACACATTTTTCTTGCTTATTTTCATCTATATTTGTATTATAGATGAGTAACTAAAGACAAAAAGAGAAAGAGTCACAAACCTGCAAGTTCCACTCTTTCTCTCAACCACGGGGGTGCCCTAAACTTATTAGTTAATTGGGTCATCCACCACAACTATTATGATACGAGTGAAATCCATTTTTGGCAAGCTAAATTTTATTGATTTTTCAGATGAATTACTTTTTCATACTTATATAGATACCTTCTCTACAAGAAGTCTCCCTTGTCCCTACTGCGGATGCATCGATAACTTCAATTCTTTCGCATCCTATCAAAGAGATATGATTACTGTTGTAGCTGGTTCTCGTAAGCAAGTAACACTTACAATTCCTAGACTTCAATGTAACTCCTGTGGACACACTCATGCGATACTACCAGATGTACTAATCCCATATGGTTCTTATTCTCTTTATTTCATCTTACATATATTAGATAGATACTTGCACCGTACTATATCGGTTCAAGCTTTTTGTGATGCATGGGAAATCTCTATCTCCACACTTTATGGTTGGATTCATCTCTTCGAAGCACAAGGCTCTCTTTGGCTTGGTGTACTAGAACGTATTTTGAAATTCAATCAGGAAGGGTTACTTCGAGTTACCAATATTTCAGATTTTCCAGCTCTGTTTTATCTACGATACAAGTTTTCATTTCTCCAACACCACACAGCTGCGACACTTTCTCGTAAACCTACTGATTCTTCTTAATCTTATTTTCCCTTCTCACATCATTGCGAAATGGTGGCTTTCTATCTTTTCAGTTATGCTAAATTTACTAAAGATTGAAAGGAGTTTTCTTATTTATGAATCAAAAATCAAACATCACACCTATGGAAATCGCACATTTTCGCTTTGCACTCATTGCACCAGTGATACAAGGCTTATTTCCTGACCCTTCCCCTACTGCGTATTACCGCAGAATAACCGAACATCCAATCAAACGTCCCGATGGAACAGAGTTTATCTATAATTATAATACCATCGAGCGATGGACCAATGAGTATCGTCGAGGTGGAATGGATGCATTATTACCCAAAGTACGATCTGATAAAGGGATTTCTCGTACTCTATCAGATGTAGCTATTGAAGAAATCTATCGTTTGCGTGAAAAGTATCCTAAAATCAATGCAACTATGATTCACACCATGCTTGTACAAGAGAGCTACATAACAGCAGATGTAAGTAAACGCGCCGTTCAACGCTTTGTAAAAATCAATGATTTAAAGTCTGCACGTAATCCAAATATCAAAGACCGCAAAGCTTTTGAGGAAGAGCACTTTGGATGTATGTGGCAAGCAGACACCTGTTACCTTCCTTATATAAAAGAAGATGGTCATGCTCGTCGAACGTATCTTGTTATGATTATAGATGATCATTCTCGTCTAATTGTTGGGGGACAAATCTTTTATCAAGATAATGCTTATAACTTCCAAAAGGTACTAAAGCAAGCTGTTGCAACCTATGGTATTCCGCACAAGCTTTACCTTGATAATGGAAGTCCTTATAAGAATGACCAGCTTTCTTTTATCTGTGGCTCTATTGGGACTACACTGCTTCACACCCCTGTAAGAGATGGTGCTGCTAAGG
>JAWXVA010000178.1:0-3759 GCA_044425815.1 Eubacteriales bacterium | reverse complement strand
ACATGCGGATATATGTGCGGGCGTTAATCAAAGCGGGATGCAGCAAGATATTATTAGTGAATGATGGTAGTAAGGAAGAATTGTTATATCATTACCAACAGCTACTCGAAGAATTTCCAGAGCAGATTACGTGTGTGAGACATCACGTAAATGAAGGAAAAGGAAGAGCATTGAAGACAGCCTTTCACCATGTGCTAAATACATACAGCAAAGACGAAGTGGTAGGTGTTGTAACTGCAGATGCAGATGGACAGCATGGAGTAGAAGACACCATTCATGTAGCAGAAGAATTATTAAAGTCAAATAGCGTTGTACTTGGGTGCAGAGATTTTAATCAGAGCAATGTACCACCAAATAGTAGGCATGGCAACAAGATTACAACGAATGTATTCGGACTCCTATATGGCAAAAGAGTGAGTGATACACAGACAGGGCTTCGTGGGATTCCACATGATCAATTAGCTAGACTCATCACTCTCAAAGGAGAGCGTTTCGAATATGAAATCAATACCTTAATAGATGCAGTAAGCAGTAAGCAAGAGATTATTGAATGTCCAATAGAGACGATTTATTACGATAGCAATCGGGCAACACATTTTAATGCGGTGAAAGACTCATTAAGAATCTACAGCGTGATTTTCAAACAATTTTTCTTATTCACATGTTCAGGGCTTACTTCATTTGTGGTAGATATTGCACTATTTTCTTTCATAATCCTGTGCTTTGACCTTACAACGAATTCAGATGTGGCGATATACATATCTACGATTGTGGCTCGAATCATCTCTTCAATCGTAAACTTAACGTTGAATAAAAACATTGTATTTAAGACAGAAAAGGCAGATAAGACTAATAAAAATGTAATTGCAAAATACTACACACTCTGTGTGGCGCAATTCTTACTTTCAGCATTCTTAGTAGCGAAAGTATATAGTATGACAATCATATTTGTTTCACTTGTGAAAATAATCATCGATACACTATTATTCTTGGTTAGCTTTCAGATTCAACAACGATGGGTATTTAAGGGAGGAAAAGAGTAATGCCAACTCAACTATTAGTGCTATTATTAATTGCAACTGGTGGCGTTCTAGGAAGTGTTGTTTTCAATAAGAAATTCGAAGAAATGTTTCCTGTCACGAATGTATTTATTATCTTATTTATGTTCCTTCTTGGAATAATGGGATATCTAAGAGAATCCGTAAATATGTTATGTTATATCAGCGTTGCTATTTACGGCTTCTGTGCGTTCTGGTTGATCAAAAACCGAAATATAAAGAGTGCATTTTCGAACTTGCTTACGCCAGCAACGGTCATATTTCTGATTTTCTATGTGGCAATTACGTATTGTAATATTGACAGAATTCCAACAAGTTTTGATGAATTTTCTCATTGGGCAGACGTAGTAAAGGCAATGACTTTTGGAAATGATTTCTCGACTAATCCAGATTTGAATTCAGCATTTGCAACGTATCCACCAGGGGTAAGTCTGTTCTTGTATTTTGTGCAGAAAGTACAGTGTGTAGTAGGAGCAGGCGAGAACTATTTTTCTGAGTGGAGATTATCGTTTGCTTACCAATTACTTGTCTTTACTTTTGTAATGCCATTCTTAAAAGACTATACTTTCAAGAAATTCTTTAGAGCAAGCGCATTATTTGTAGCACTATTTGGAATTCCATCGGTGTATTTCAGCCTATCAGTATATACGTCCACATTAATCGACCCAGTATTAGCAGTCTTAATAGGTGTAGGGTTTGCATTTGTATTTTTATCAAAAGAAAAAGATTGGTTATATATCTTACAAGTAAATTCGGTAGTGATTCTATTAGTACTAGCGAAAGATGCAGGACTATTATTTGCGATATTCTTGTGGATAGCATTTGCAGTAGATATGTTAATCGTTGAAAATAAAATAACATTTACAAAGAAAAATATAGGGGTGATAGCTCTTTCTTCCCTTTCTTTTATCGTGCCAAAGCAATTATGGTCATACAATATTAGCGTACACGATGCACAACAGACTTTCGCGGCACCATATGATTTCGTACAATTCTTCAAAGTGCTCTTGGGATTAGATGATACATACCGAACGACAGTAAACGAGAGCTTCTGGGGAAAATTCACGTTAAGTCAACGTGTAATAGGAGATACTGGGCTTACGATACAGGTAGGATTAGTATTGATATTCTTACTCGTAGGAACCTATTTTATTTATTACAAATATGTGAGACTAAATCCAGAGAACTCGCGTGCGAAGAAAGCAAGTATTATTTTGCTAGTTATTATGTCGGTTATATATATATATGGAACATTGGCTTCTTACATGTTTAAATTCTCAGAGTATGAAGCAACAGGAGTGGCTTCATTTGATCGTTATTTAGATGTATTGCTTGTTGGAATTATGTATTTTGTGATTATTACGTTATTTAAATTATTTTCACAGATGCAGACATCAAGAAATCATTTTATTATCTTCGTATGTATATTAGCACTGTTTATGCCAGGATATAATATCGTAACCTATTTTTCACGAACAAGTGTTACGAGTGCAACGAATCAATTACAAGGATATCAAGCACTTCTAGGACAGATCGAGAAAGTGGAAGATGATGCGAAAATCTATGTTATCGCACAGGAATCAACAGGATATGATTTCTGGGTAATTCGTTACTATTCAAGACCAAATACCACGAACACTGGAGATTGGAGTGTAGGAGAGGCCTTTTACGATGGTGATATCTGGACACTCGAGATCACAGCAGAAGAGTTCCAAAGCCTTCTAGTGGAAGAGTATGATTACGTGGCGATATTTAAAGCAAATGATTTCTTACGAGAAGACTTTGCAGAATTATTTGATAACCCAGATGAAATATATGAACATCGCGTATATGCAGTGAACAAAGAAACAGGATTATTAGAACTATATTAGAAAAGGCGGGAGCGAATATGAAGATATTAATTACAGGAGCTGGCGGCTTCGTAGGCAAGAACCTAATTGCCCAGCTAAGCAACATCAGAGATGGAAAAGCGAATAATTATGCAGTAGATAAAGAGCTAGAAATTTTAGAATATGACATCGACACAGATCCAGCGTTATTAGATACATACACAGCGCAATGTGATTTTGTATTCCACCTAGCAGGCGTGAATAGACCAGAAAATCCAGAAGAATTTATGACAGGTAACTTCGGATTCACTTCCGTATTATTAGATAAATTAAAAGAACATAAGAACACAGCACCAGTACTTATTACCTCATCGATTCAAGCGCTTCTTGACAATCCATATGGAGCATCGAAGAAGGCAGGAGAAGATTTATTATTAGAATATTCGAAAGAGACAGGCGCAAAGGTCTTAATCTACCGACTTCCTAACGTATTTGGCAAATGGTGCAGACCGAATTATAACAGTGCAGTTGCAACATTCTGCAACAATATTGCAACAGGATTAGACATACAAGTAAATGATCCAACAGTCAATATGCAATTAGTGTATATCGATGATGTGGTAGATGAATTTATCGGATCTCTTACAGGGGCAGAGCATATGGAAGACGGATACTGCTTCATCCCTACCGTACATAGAGTACGATTAGGAGAAATCGTAGATTTACTATATGCGTTCAAGAACAGTAGAACCACATTATCTGTACCATACTTAAAGGATGGATTCCAGAAAGCATTATATAGCACCTATTTAAGCTATATCCCAATCACAGAATTCAGCTATCCACTTAAGATGAACGTAGATGACCGCGGT
>JAWXVA010000177.1:0-3782 GCA_044425815.1 Eubacteriales bacterium | reverse complement strand
TTTATCATCTGATATGTGAGAGTAAATGTCCATCGTAGTTGTAATTGTTGAATGACCCAGTAGTTCCTGTATCACCTTCATTGACTCACCCTCGTTAATTAGAATCGAAGCAAATGTATGCCTGAGATCATGCACACGACATTTTCTTACACCTGCATCTTCTAAAACACGATGAAATTCCCGTACTGTCTCTCTTGGGCATCTAAATGATCCGTCTTCTCTCGCAAATACAGCATGGTTATCAACATAAATATCACCATACAACATTTTTGTTTCCATTTGTTTCACCTTATGACTTTTTAATACTGCAAGTGCATCATCACTTAAAGGAATTGTTCGTATACTCTTTTTTGTCTTTGGCTTTAGCAACACTAATTTGGTCTTGGTGATTCCATCATCATTTTTTACTCGACATAAATTATGATGCACATGCAAAACCTTATTATCCATATCTATATCTTCCCAACGCAATCCCAGCAACTCCCCTTTTCTCATCCCTGTATATATTGCAAGTACAATAAATGAATACAGCTGACTAGTCCTTGCTTCTACTAATAGTTTCTTTACTTCCTCAATTGTTAATGGCACAATTTCCACCTCTTCTTTCTTTGCTAATACTACGAATTCATTTACATTTGAATCTACTAATCTGTTTTTATATGCTTGCTGTAATGCACTACCGATTAACGTACTTAGATATTCAACCGTCCTTGGTGATAATCCTTTATTCTTTTCGTCACCTTTTAATTTGCCGTTATAATATCGTTGCAACGTATCGGTCGACACCTTTGATAGCGGCAATTCTCCTAACATACTTCCTACAATATGCTTATTGATGTTCATGAAATAATTTTCATATGTCGTACATTTCAATGTGGCTTTTTTATATTGTTCCATCCATTGAATCATCCACTCCTGAAACTGCATACTTGAATCTGTAATAATTTCTTTTTGTGTCTCTAATACTTTCAACTTGTCTTTCACTACCTTCTGTGTTTCGCCATAAATATATTTGCGTTTAGGGATTCCATCTACTGTAATATATGTAGAGGCACACCATCTCCCATCCTTTCGTTTGAATATTGTTCCTTCACCAGTACTTCGTTTTGCCATAATTTCCTCCACTAAAAAAAGCCGCTTTACAGCGACTTTTCTTTCACACTATTTTCAATCCATCTTTCGAGAGCAGCTATCGGAACCACTTTTCGTTGTCCTAAATCTAACGTTGGGATTTTCTTCTCTTTAATAAGCTGATAAGTAAAGCTCTTGCTAATTCCCAACACCTCCGCTACTTCTCCTACATTGTACGTTAATTTCTCCATTCTCTTCTTCTCCTTTCGTTAGTTCCCAGCAATTCTTCTGGTTACTTTTTTGTTTAGGAGGATTTATTTTTTTATAAATTGGCATATTTTCTTTTTACTTACATACTCATATGGTATACCACACTGCTCCAACAACAGATTCATATTATCTTGTGAAATCGGTCTATCTTTTTTACCTATGCTACTCTTAGATAACTTAATACAAAACTTCTCCATCAAACTCCATATCATATCTTTATCATCTAATTTAAAGTCTATCATTTCACTTTCTGTAATTTCACCTTTTGCGGCATACTCCAAAACTTTCTCTGCAAATTGCCTTTCAACTTCTTTATAATGACTTTCAATAATTCTATCAATCTCTATATCTGCTTTTCCCAACCACTTCATTTGCTCTCTGATAAAAGCATCTTCATCACGCTCAAAATTTTCTATTATACGATTGTAATTAAAAATATTATTCATCATCTTCTGCACTGAAAAAGAATTGACTACAAATTCACCATTTATTTCTGTTAATAGTTTACGTGCACACATATACTTGCGTTCATTCCCCAGAATATTTTCTAATAAGTATGATCTATTAATAACACTATGCTTTCTTCTCTGGTCTATGTAGTGAATCATATCATCATTATATCGATCATTATCCACTTCACATAAAGTATTCATATATTTTTCACAAAATCCACTTAATCCTTTTGTATCATTATTTTTTGTTTTTTCCAGTATCTTCTGAAATTCACGAACAAGTCTTACATTTCTGTTCTGTACATCATTGTAACCCCATTCCAAATTCAGCGCCAACTGACTAAGTCTTCTTTCCTCTTCCAGTTTTGTTATATTACTCTCACATTCCTTATAAAATAAGTTTAGCTCTTGCATTTGCGATAATTTACTTTTAAAATAAGTAGCATTTCGTTTATAGATACACAATAATAATTTTTCATCGCCACGTCGTTTACGCCCAAGCATTTGCAGGAACGTTTCCCTATTATCCGCCATAATTACAATATGCCGTAATTCACTATCATGAATCGATATCCCTGTATCTAATACCGAGGTTGTAATCACAATTTTTTTATTCAACCATTTCTTTTGAACGATATCGGTAACCGTTTCATTTGCTCGTTCTAATTTTTCATACTTAGCATCCAGGAAAACCACATCATTATTCTCATCTATAACTTCACTTTCTAAGTCATCACTTTCTTCATCAGCGCCAAAAGCCTTTTTAAAGGATTGTAGAAGTTCATTCCCGTGTTTTTTACTTTCTACGAAAATTAACCACTTCGAATCCGAACACGCAGCTATTTCAACTAATTTATCATCATCAGATACTATACGAACTTGAACGTTGTCCATATTCCCCAAAACCTTATATGAAATCAACTGGGGGGTTCTTGCATTCCGCTCCACTGCATTTTTCGGTATCTCAATATCCGGATTAGGCAATAGGTTTACATTGTATTCTGCGCACTTTTCAATTATATGATTTCTATCCTCGTGAATCCTATCAATAATATTTTCCATAGTTGCCGACAAAAATATTTTAATAGACTCTCTGAAGTTATAAATAAGAAATTCATAACTTTGATAAGTACTCGTATTAAATAACGCATCACTGTAAAAGTAATGCACCTCATCAAAAATAATATGTGAATAATCATACCCCATAAATCCCCAATTCTCAACCCCTTTATTTTTTCTTCTACTCTCCTTAAGTTGCTGTTCGATACATTGATATGTATTAACTGATATTACATCGTCTATATTATAAATCAGATTTTTATTCATTTCCCTAATTTCATTATCAAGTTGTTTTTTCAAAACCTTACGATTCACCAAATATAAAATCTTAACACCGTTACTGTATGCGTACTCAACTAGATGTCTTAATATAAATTGTGTCTTACCACTTCCCGTTGGTGCAGAAATCGTAACCCAATCTCCCAACCACCTTTCGTCAGGATGAAATGCTCCACCAGGATCACAACCATCTATAAGATGTGAATCCCTATTATATTGCCATCCTGTTTTCCATTCTTCAAATGTACGTCCTACCACCTGCGATACGTATCGGATATTGGAATCTTGCTTTTCTTGATTGTTCATTTCGCTGCACCTCCATTTTTTATTTTATTGGAAATAGTAATTATAGGGTTTTTCCAATTTCCAATAAATAATTCAGTAGCTTTCCCTTTAGTTTTCGTATTTTTATTATACTTTTTAACTAATGACAAGTAAACAAAAATCATTGGTATTACTCTACTTCCAGTTAATTTTTCTCCCGTTGATGTCAACGTTGATGTCAAATCCTCCATTCTACACTCTTTACTCACATATTTCCACGCAATAAAAAAGCCCCAACCCATTGATAAATCAATGAATTAGGACTCTCACCTGCGGATGACAGGAATCGAACCTGCACGGTCTCCCACTAGATCCTAAGTCTAGCGC
>JAWXVA010000176.1:0-3793 GCA_044425815.1 Eubacteriales bacterium | reverse complement strand
AATAATACAATGATTTTATCAATGATTTTAGAGAGTGAGAGTATTGCCGCTAATAAGTAAGCCGATTGTCTTTTGGGTGGGAATATGATATTCTATCAGAAGATAGGAAGTTTAAATATTAGGAGGATAAAAGGATGTTTGCGTTGATGATAGCCCTTTATATAGTAGCGGCGATTCTAGGAATTATTGCACTTAAGTTGTATTTGGAGTATAGAAAGACGGAGAAGTTCGGGAATGTCACAAGTGCGAAAGTTACATTTGTAGATGATAAAGGAAAAGGAGTATTTACAAAATACCAAGCGGATATTTCTTATAAAATTGATAAGAAGAAATATAAGGCGAAAGTAGAGAGTGGATTTGAGCATCCACTGATTAAAAATAGTGAAATTAATATTCGTTATAATCCGTTAAATCCGCAAGATGTAATAGTGAAGGCGAATGAAGCATATAAATTATTCTTAGTTATTGGATTAATATTAATGATTATAGCCAATTTTATATAGTGAAATCATAAATCAAATCATAAATGACATTATAATAAAATCAAAAAGAAATCAATCAGAAATCAATCAGAAATCAAACAGAAATCATACAGAAATTACAGTATATGGAGAATGTTATATGAATAATAAAGTAAAAGAAGTACATGAATCTGAATTAGAAATTGCGAGAATTGTACGTCCTACCCACCTAAATGCATCGGGGCGTCTATTTGGAGGAATCTTACTTCAGTGGATAGATGAAGCAGCAGGAATTGTAGCAAAAAGACATTGTAATTCTGACGTTATCACCGTAGCGATTGATAATTTGAAGTTCTTAAAAGGGGCATATCAGAAAGACTTAGTTGTATTAGTAGGGAAATTAACTTGGGTAGGTGAGACGTCTATGGAGATTCGTGTAGATACATTTACCGAGAATATGCTAGGGGAGCGGAAGTTAATTAACACAGCTTACATGGTTATGGTGGCATTAGATGAAAATGATGTGCCGACGGCGGTACCTCGATTGAGAGTTAGGACTGAGGCCGAGAAGCAAGAATGGGAAGACGGAAATAAGAGAAGAACGATTCGTATTCTAAGAAAAGAAGAAGGATTTTAGAACGATGGTTTTATATGTAGTTATAGATGACTATTAATAAAACTAATTAGTCCCTGCATTGACAATATATAGAGAGAGATGTTAATTTAATAAGGAATCGTTATACAACTGACGGAAGTGGAATTGACCACAGGGAGTATAACAAAAGATGAGCCGACCGTCTGGGCATAATATGCTTGGGGTTTGCTCTTTTTTTGTATTTATTTAAAAGAGCAGATTCAGGATAACAAATTTTCAAAGGAGAAATGAAGATGAAGATGATATCACTAGAACAAGAATTAAAAGGTAATTCATATCCAGGTAGAGGAATTGTAATTGGGAAAACGGAAGATGGAAGCAAAGCAGTTACTGCTTATTTTATTATGGGAAGAAGTGAAAATAGCCGTAATCGTGTATTTGTAGAAGAGGGCGCGGGTATTCGCACACAAGCATTTGACCCATCAAAATTGACTGATCCTAGTCTTATTATCTATGCACCTGTTCGTGTCCTTGGAAATAAAACAATTGTGACAAATGGAGATCAAACAGATACTATTTATGATGGAATGGATCGTCAAATGACATTTGAACAATCTCTTAGAAGTAGAGAATTTGAGCCAGATGCACCAAACTATACACCACGTATTTCGGGAGTAATGCATATTGAAAATGGTATTTATAACTATGCAATGTCAATCTTGAAATCAAATAATGGAAATCCAGATGCGTGCAATCGTTATACATTTGCATACGAGAATCCAGTGGCTGGCGAAGGTCATTTCATTCACACATATATGCAAGATGGCGATCCATTACCAAGTTTTGAAGGGGAGCCTAAATTAGTTGCGATACCAAATGATATGGAAGAATTTGTTGCTATGTTATGGTCAAGCTTAAATGAAGATAATAAGGTTTCTCTATTCGTTCGTTATATTGATATTGCAACAGGCGAATGCGAGACAACTATCGTAAATAAAAATGCTTAGCAAAAATGCTTAGCAAAAATGCTTAGTAAGAAGCTAGCGGGGGGCTTTTACAGTCTGGAAGGTCATAAAGCTGGAAGAGAGACTGTAAAATAGTCGAGAATAGGAGGAAACAAGTCAGTGACTACTGGAATTTTACAGTCTAGAAGGTCATAAAGCTGGAAGAGAGACTGTAAAATAGTCGAGAATAGGCGGAAACAAGTCAGTGACTACTGGAATTTTACAGTCTAGAAGGTCTAAAAACTGGAAGAGAGACTGTAAAATACTGAAATTAAGCGGAAGCAAGGAAGAAAATAGAGAGAGTTTACAGTCTGAAAGGTCATAAAACCGGAAATGAGACTGTAAATCACATAAAAAGAAGTGTATAGAAGTAAATAAAAGAAAGTAGGAGATTATAGATGAAAGAATTAGTTTTGAAATACGGATGTAACCCAAATCAAAAACCATCGCAAATCTATGTGGCTGATGGGAGTGATTTACCAATTGAAGTATTAAGTGGTAACCCAGGATATATTAACTTTTTGGATGCTTTTAACGGATGGCAATTAGTAAAAGAATTAAAAGAAGCAACTGGTCTTCCAGCGGCTACTTCATTCAAACATGTTTCACCAGCAGGTGCTGCAGTAGGGCTACCACTTGATGAAATATTAGCTAAAATCTACTGGGTACAAGATATGGGTGAATTATCGCCATTAGCTTGTGCATATGCAAGAGCACGTGGTGCAGATAGAATGTCTTCTTTTGGAGATTTTATTGCATTATCAGATATTTGTGACAAAGACACCGCTTCTATTATTAAGAGAGAAGTATCAGATGGTGTGATTGCACCAGGATATACAGAAGAAGCATTGGCTATTTTGAAAGCAAAGAAAAATGGGAATTACAACGTAATTAAAATCGATGAAAATTACAAGCCAGCTCCAATCGAACACAAAGAAGTGTATGGAATTACATTTGAGCAAGGAAGAAATGAATTACCAATCAATGAAGAATTATTAAGTACTGTAATTACAGAGAACAAAGACCTTACAGAGCAAGGAAAGATGGACTTAATCATTTCTCTTATTACTTTGAAATATACACAATCAAATTCTGTGTGCTTTGTAAAGAATGGACAAGCAATCGGAATCGGTGCAGGACAACAATCACGTGTACACTGTACAAGACTTGCAGGACAAAAAGCAGATAATTGGTTCCTGCGCCAGAATCCAAAAGTACTTGATTTGCCATTCGTAGATGGAATCAAACGTGCAGATAGAGACAACGCAATTGATATTTACATCGGTGAAGAATACATGGACGTACTAGCAGATGGTGCGTGGGAGCGCGTATTCAAAGAAAAACCTTCTGTATTCACAGTAGAAGAAAAGCGAGCATGGTTAGACCAAATGACAGACGTAGCTCTTGGATCAGATGCGTTCTTTCCATTCGGTGACAATATCGAACGAGCTTACAAGAGTGGCGTAAAATACATTGCACAACCAGGTGGTTCCGTACGTGACGACAATGTAATCGAAGTTTGTAATAAATATAATATGGCGATGGCATTTACAGGAATTCGTCTATTCCATCACTAAAAAATACCCCGTGTCTTTTGATGCGGGGTATTTTTTGAGCTGGGAAGCAGTGGGATTACAGCACAATTACAGTCTCAGATGCAGAAAAAGTGTTTGCGAGACTGTAAAAGCAGGCACCTACCAGCTGGAAAACAGTGGGAAGCAGTGGGATTACAG